>JAFSJF010000036.1 GCA_017439405.1 Bacteroidales bacterium | reverse complement strand
TCTCGTATTGTAGAGACGCAAAATTTTGCGTCTCTACGTCACCCGTCTCTACGTTGTAAAGGCCAAAATGCAGTCCGGTGGCCTCGTCTCCCGCCACGGTCAGGAAGGCCATGTAGCGGTCAAGCGGCTCCACATACATCAACCTCGCGCTGCCGCGGCATTCGCCGTTGGCGAAGGCGGCCAGCTCGTAGCGCTCGCTGGCAAGTTCCTCGCCATCAAGCTCGACGACGGCCATCACACTCATGTTGTCGGGATAGGCGCTCAGGTTCGGCTGCCAGTGGTTGCCTTCGGCGGTCTGGTTGGACTTCAGCTCGCCCTTCGAGCCGCCGTTGGGATAGGTCAGGGTGATGGAGCTGCTGCGGTTCGACTTGTACATCAGGCCCATGCCGGGATTGAGCGTGCTGAGCGAACCGTACCAACCATAGCCGGAAAGATAGGACGCATAGCCATTGTTTTGCGACTTAAGCATGTCGCCGTTCTGCGGCGTGATGCCGCCCAATGCGGTGGACACGCTCATGCTCGCGTTCACGGGATAGCCCACCCACGTCCAGCCGCTCGTCAGCGTCACGGGATGGCTCGCCGGATTGGCGGCGTTGCCCGAAAGGCTCACCGTGCAGGCTGCGTTGGTCTTCACTTGGTAGGTACACTCGTTGTTGATGGCCGTCAGCGAGCCGTACCAGCCATAGCCCGACAGATACGAAGCATAGCCGTTGTTCTGCGACTTGACCATCACGCCGTGGGTGCCGAGGCCGTTCTCAAGGCTTTGCAGGCTGCTTGCACCGTTCAGTTCCACATAGCCGCTCCACCAGTTCCAGCCATTAGTGAAGTTGGTCGTCTGGGTGACGTTGCCGCCGCCCGTCTGCGTGAAGTGGGCCACATAGTTGCCGCCGCTGTTCACGGTGAAGGTGTAGGTTGGGTTGGTGGAGACCACCGTCCCGTTCTTGGTCCAGTTGGCGAAGGTGTAGCCGCTGTTGGCCGTGGCCGTCAGGGTGCAGGAGGCACCTTGGATGTAGATGCCTGCGCCACTCACGCTGCCGCCCGCCGACGGGCTGGCCGTGGCCGAGATGTAGTAGGTCGGAATTTCGCTGATGCTGAAGTCGTCGACGTACCAGTTGTGGGCGTAGGTGCCCTCGTACTTGAAGGCGATGTTGACGAAATGGCCAGAATAGGCAGAAAGGTCAATCTCGTAGGTCGTCCAGCTGTTGCTATACGACGGGTCGACCCAAATCTCAGTGTAATCCGACGGGTTGGGGGTTCCTGTCTTGTCGACGGCAATCCATACGCTGTTCCTACGCCCCGTACCATAAGAGTAAATTTTCGACTTGAAGCTCAGCTTGTACGCTTTGGTCGGCGGTAGCCAAATCCTCTGGCTGAAAAGCCAACCCTCTTGAGCTATGTTTTGTTGCCCCCAAGGATGGATAGCACAATGCTCTGTCTCGTCATACTTCCAGCAACGTTCGCCGCCACTGCGGTCACTGTCAATGACATACCAACAACCGCCAAGGCTTGAATTGAAAGCTTCGCTAGTAGGAGCCGTAACATAGCCGCAGGGTGTCCAGCTTTCGGTGACCACCACATCGTCGACGAACCAGTTGTGTGCGTAAGTGCCTTCATACTTGAACCCGATGTTGATGGTGTGCCCTTGGTAGGCCGAGAGGTTCACGGTGTATTGCGTCCAAGTGTTGCTATAGTCCGGGTCTTCCCAGACTTTCACGGTGAAGTCGGAGGGGGTAAGCTCTCCAATGGGTTTGTCGATGGCAAGCCAAATGCTGTTTCTCTGTCCGGTGCCGCTCGATGTCGAGGCCGAATAGAAGGTCAGTGTGGTGGCATCGCGGCCAGGTTGCAGGAACATACTCCTGCTGACGAGCCAGCCCACTTGCGGCTTGTTTTGCTGTCCATACGGGTGATAAGCGCAGGTTTTGGAAGAGTTTTTCCACTGCCAGCACTTTTGGCCACCACTCATGTCGCCGTCGATGATGTACCAGCATCCGTTAATGTTCGAGTCGAAGTGCTCCTCGAAGGGCAACGAAGTGGTGCTACAAGGCTGCCAATCTTCGGTGACGTTCACATTGTCGATGAACCAGTTGTGGCCGTTCTTCCCTTTATAGACGAAAGCGATGTAGACGGCCTGCCCCTGATAGCTGTCGAGGTTGATGGTGACAGTCTTCCAGCTTGACGACGGGTTGCTTTGCGACCACAACAGCGTAAAGTCATCCTGATTGGTACCCGTGGTGGAAATATAAACGCCTTCGAAAATGTAATCGGAAGGGTATGCTTCGTAGGTTAGGAAAGTCAGTTTGGTCAAGTCGCGCCCAGGTTGCAGGAACAACTGGGGCATGATGGCCCAGTCGTTGAGGGTGCGGCTTGCATTGTAGTTATGCCTGACACACATGCCTCCCGAACTAAAGGCACTGGTGGTCCAGGAAGACTGGTATCCATTGGAGCTGTTGGAATAGTCGACTTTGTCCCAACACCACCATTGGGTGCTGCCAGCCTCGAACCCATCGGAGTATGGCAGGGAGCGGGTGCTGTTGTCCTCACATTCGCCAGGATGGATGTCGAAAACGGCCGAGTTGTTGTAACTGAAATCGTAGGAGTAAGGTGTCAAGGCACTAAGGGGATAGTAATCATCAGGGCTGCCGTTCCATCCCCAATTTATATGTATATGGTCATCGGCATTATAACCGTCCAAAACGAACATGTGGCCATCATTATTGTCGCTGTTGGCACCTCTCATGTGAATTGGCCAACCTTTGTTAAGGTTGCCTTTAATCATATTGAGCCATTCTGTATCGTCATAATTTTGCTTTCTGGCAAAATACGCATCCGAGGAATATTTGAAGTAATGCTCCATAACGTATTCTACATCGTTCTCGTAGGCACTAGTGCCATCGGGACCATAGTCTGCCTCCAAACCGACACCGCAATGCCACATCAGTGTGGCCACGGCATCGTTTTGCGCATCCGATGACGAACTATTCAATTCATCGGGCATATTGTCCCAGTCATAGACGACATTGCCGAAATTGACATACTGATACTGGTCGGGATAGTTGGGCGGATAGTAGCCATGGGTATATTGGCCCGATCCAGGGTAGCGCCAGTAGCGCATGATTTGTGCCATAGCTGTTGCCGTGCAACCCGTTTTTGCATGTCCGTTCTGACCAGCAGGATCGCTAGGGCATTTGATGTTGTATTTGCGACCATTGACACCTTGCCCCCATGTGGTGGTCAGCAAGGGTGCAACTGCCGCCGCAGTGGCGCGGTCGTCTCTCAGGAGTCCGCTGGCCCGCACTATCTCCCATTGGTGAGCCACTGTGTCAAGGGCTGGCAAACGGCTCTCAATGCCATACTGGATCTGCTCGACAAAGCCTTGCAGATACTCCTCCAATGCGGGAGGGATGTCGTCCATGTAAAATTGGTTCGTGGCCGAGCTGCCGAGGATGGGCGTGGCGCAGTCGTCGGCAGAGACGATGACGAAACTGCCCGGCCCATTGAAGATGTAGAAGGCGGCAACGCCGCTTTCTGTGCGGTAGGTGGCCGCCAACTTCAGGTCTTGTTCCGAAGCCGCCTTCACGTCCAAACTCTGGGTGAGGTACTTGGCCCCCACTTTGCGAGCCTGTTGCACGCTGACGGGATTGGCTTTCGCGGCCACCGTCATGGCCAACAAAAGCATCAAAAAAACATAAAACTTCTTCATAATGTTGATATTAAGGGGTTTGACTTTCATTCGACTGATTCCATGCCGCAAAACTACAAAAAAAATGTACTCCACAATGAAAAGCCACCTATTTCTTGCGATTGCCTTCTCTCGTGTCATATTGGGAATTTTGTCAGATTTCTTTCTGTAAGCCATCCAGGCAATGAAAATTTCCGTATCTTTGCGGCCTAATTTGAAATCATTCTTAATAATGAGACGCGAGACTTTTAGACACGAGACGCGAGACGGGGTTGTCCCGTGTCACGTAGTCCCGCGTCCCGCGTCAAATAACTGAAAATCATGGATACAAATCCGAACGAAAATATCATCAGCGAAGTCACGAACAAGGAGTATGAATACGGCTTCGTGACCGACATTGAGACCGATTTTGTGCCGAAAGGCTTGAACGAGGACATCATCCGCCTCATTTCCAAGAAGAAAGAAGAACCCGAATGGCTGCTTGAGTTCCGCCTGAAGGCTTTCCGCCACTGGCAGACCTTGAAACAACCCAACTGGGCACATCTTGACATTCCCGAGATTGATTATCAGGACATTATCTATTACGCCGCACCGCGCAAACGCCAAGAGAAACAGAGCCTCGACGAAGTCGACCCGGAGCTTCTGGCCACCTTCGACAAGCTCGGCATCTCGCTCGACGAGCAGAAGAAACTTTCGGGCGTGGCCGTCGATGCGGTGATGGACTCCACCTCGGTAAAGACGACCTTCCAGGAGACGCTCTCGAAGCACGGAGTCATCTTCATGTCGTTCAGCGAGGCGGTCAAGCAGCACCCCGATTTGGTAAAGAAATACCTCGGCAAGGTGGTGCCTTACACCGACAATTTCTTTGCAGCGCTCAACTCGGCAGTCTTCAGCGACGGCTCGTTCTGCTACATTCCTAAAGGAGTGCGCTGCCCGCTTGAACTCTCCACCTATTTCCGCATCAACGCGGCCAACACGGGCCAGTTTGAACGCACGCTCATCGTGGCCGATGAAGGTGCGTATGTTAGTTACATGGAAGGCTGCACGGCTCCACAACGCGATGAAAACCAGCTTCATGCGGCTATCGTGGAAATCATTGCCGAGACCGATGCCGAGGTGAAATACAGCACCGTGCAGAACTGGTATCCTGGCGATAAAAACGGCAAGGGCGGTGTGTACAATCTCGTCACGAAACGTGGCCTCTGTCGCGGCGACCGCTCCAAAATCTCATGGACGCAGGTCGAGACAGGCTCGGCCATCACGTGGAAATACCCGAGCTGCGTGCTGATGGGAGACAATTCCGTGGGCGAATTCTACTCCGTCGCCGTGACCAATAACTACCAGCAGGCCGACACGGGCACGAAGATGATTCACTTAGGCAAAAACACCCGCAGCACCATTATTAGTAAAGGCATCTCCGCCGGCCACAGCCAAAACGGCTATCGTGGCTTGGTGAGGGTGGCCGCCAAAGCCGAAAACTCGCGCAATTATTCGCAATGCGACTCCTTATTATTAGGCGACCAATGCGGCGCCCACACTTGGCCCTACGTAGAGTGCGCCAACGACAGCAGCATCCTCGAACACGAAGCGACGACCTCGAAAATCTCCGAGGACCAGCTGTTCTACTGCCAACAGCGCGGCATCCCGACGGAAAAGGCCATCGGACTGATTGTCAACGGCTACGCCAAGGACGTGCTGAACAAGCTGCCTATGGAATTTGCAGTTGAGGCGCAGAAATTATTGTCAATCACCTTGGAAGGCAGCGTCGGATGATTATTGGTATGAAAAGGAACTACGAATTGAACGAATTATTCGAATGTTCGCACATAAATTTTGCAGCCAAGGCTGCGGATTTGTACGAATTTGGCTTGTGCCATTCGTTTGGATTAGCAACGAAGTTGCAAAATTCAATTCGTAAGAATCAGTATAATTCGTGTAATTCGTAGTTAAAGACATAAATCTGAAGTTTGAAATTTTGAAATAATATGTTGTTGAATATCAAAAACCTACACGTCTCCATCGGAGGCAAAGAAATCCTGAAAGGATTCAACATGGAGGTCAACGAGGGCGAAATCCACGCTATCATGGGACCCAACGGAACGGGAAAGAGCACACTTGCGGCGGCCATCACGGGACGCGAGGGCTACGAAATCACCGAGGGCGAAATCTGGTACAAAGGCAAGAACATCGTCGGCATGTCGCCCGAAGACCGCGCCAACGAAGGCATCTTCCTCAGCTTCCAGTATCCCGTCGAGATTCCAGGCGTGAGCATCCAGAACTTCATGCGCACCGCCGTCAACTCGAAGCGCGAGTACCAAGGTCTGCCGCCCATGAGCACCGTCGAGTTCATGAAACTGATGAAGGAGAAACAGGCCATGGTGGAAATCACCGAGAAACTGCAAAACCGCTTCGTCAACGTGGGTTACAGCGGCGGCGAGAAGAAGAAAAACGAGATTTTCCAGATGGCCATGCTGGAGCCGAGCCTCGCCATCCTCGACGAGACCGACTCGGGCCTCGACATCGACGCGCTGCGCATCGTGGCCAATGGCGTGAACCAACTGCACAACAGCGAAAACGCCTTCGTGGTCATCACCCACTACCAGCGGCTTTTGGACTACATCGTCCCCGACTTCGTCCACGTGATGTACGACGGGCGCATCGTCAAGACGGGCGACAAGAGCCTCGCCCTCGAACTCGAACAGAAAGGCTACGAATGGACTAAGAACCTCTGATCATGAACAACCTACTCATCATAGCCCCCAACCAAAGCCGCGAAATCATTGAGTATGACGATGATGCGCACCTCTCCGCCGAGCCGAAGGTGCTTGAAATCGTCCTCAACGAGAACGCCAGCCTTGAGTTGTATGTGCTGCAAAACGTGAACAACGAAGCCTCCATCCAAAGGGAGTTCAAAATCAGGCAGTTGGCCGACAGCCGACTGAAAATCGTCGTCATCACCTTCAACGGCGGCGACATCCGCAATACCTACCGCGTCGATTTGGACGGCGAAGGCGCTGACACTCAGGTGCATGGCCTATACCTCATCGACAAGACGCAGCACGTGGAAAACTACCTCAAAGTGAACCACAACGTGCCGCATTGCACGAGCAACGAAAAGTTCAAAGGCATCTTGGACGACGAGGCTACGGCGGTTTTCAACGGCCATGTGTATGTGGCCAAAGACGCACAAAAAACTGACGCACAACAGAATAACAGCAATATCTTGCTGACTTCCAAGGCCAAGATCAACAGCCAGCCGTTTTTGGAGATTTACGCCGACGACGTGAAATGCTCGCATGGCACCTCGACGGGCCAACTCGACCAAGAGGCCATGTTCTACATGCGTCAACGCGGCATCAGCAAAGCCAATGCGAGAATCTTGTTGATGTACGCCTTCGCCGCCGAGGTCAGCAACCACATCGGAAACGAGATGTTGCACGAACACATCGACGACATGATCAAACGCCGCCTGCGCGGTGAGCTGTCGAGTTGCGAGACCTGTGTGTTACGTTGCAGCCACCCGAAGGAATACAATTTTGACATCGATTATTCGAAAATATAATAATGTTGGAACAAAGCATTCAAAACAAACAAAACAACTATGGCAAGGAAAGTCGCCAACCGGCTCCTTTCCAGCACATCCTAACGGATGCCATGAGTCAATGATGAAGTTTTCTGTCGCCGTAGGCGGTGAGGCAACGGCGAGCGGTTGTAAACCATTGCATTGCCCAATCAACAAAAAGGTTTTGAAGGTTTTGCAGGTTTTGTGACAAAAATCATATATAATGTTGAACATCAACGAAATTCGAAAGCAATTCCCCGTCTTAGACCAGCAGGTTTACGGCAAGCCCTTGGTCTATCTCGACAATGCCGCCACCACGCAGAAGCCGTTGTGCGTCATCGAGCGCGAGCGAGACTACTACCTGCATGAGAACTGCAACATCCATCGCGGCGTGCATTATCTCAGCCAGAAGGCGACCGAGGCCTACGAACACGCCCGCCAAACCGTGGCCGACTTCATCCATGCCAAGGAAGCAAGGGAAATCGTCTTCACTCGGGGCACGACGGAGTCGCTGAACCTGCTCGCCACCTCGTTTGAGCATTATGTGGAGGGTTGTTTTGAATCCCCCCTGCCCCCCTTTCCAAAGGGGGTGGACGCAAAGCGGCAGTCAGAAATGAAGGTGTTGGTGACCGCCATGGAACATCACTCCAACCTAGTGCCGTGGCAGCAGATGGTGCAACGCCACAACGGCCAGCTTTTGGTTGCGCCGATGGATGACAAAGGCGTGTTGGATATGGAACAATACGAAAATTTGCTGAAAGAACAGCCAATCATCGTTTCCATTGCGCACATTTCCAACGTGTTAGGCACCATTAATCCCATCAAGCAGATGATTGCGATGGCGCATCAATACGGCATCCCCGTGGTTATTGACGGAGCACAGTCCATCGCCCACCATCCCATTGACGTTCAAGACCTTGACTGCGATTTCTTCGTTTTTTCGGGTCACAAGATGTACGCTCCGATGGGTATCGGCGGCTTGTACGGCAAGGCAGAATGGCTCGAAAAGCTGCCGCCTTACCAGTTTGGCGGCGAGATGGTCGACACGGTGAGTTTCGAGAAGACGACCTTCAACGTGTTGCCTTACAAGTTTGAGGCGGGAACGCCCAACGTGGGCGCCGCACTCGGTTTGGAAACGGCCATACAATTCCTGCAAAGCCTTGACAGAAAAGAAGTTGAGCAACACGAAGCCCAGCTTTTGCAATCTGCCCTCCAGCAGCTTTCCGACATCGAAGGCATCCGTTTCATCGGCGAGGCGGAGCAGCGTAGCGGCTTGGTGTCGTTCCTCATCAACGGTGTTCATCCTTACGACCTCGGCACCATCATCGACAAGATGGGCGCGGCGGTGCGCACGGGTCACCATTGCGCCGAGCCAGTGATGACGCGCTTCGGCATCCCGGGCACGGTGCGGGCTTCGTTTGCACTGTATAACACTTTGGAAGAAGTCGACATTTTCGTCAAGGCGGTGAAAAAGGCCGCGATGATGCTGCAATGATCAATACTTGTTGAACCTTGAACCCCAGTTGTACGAAAGGTGCAACGTGAGGTAAAACCACTTGTTGCGTTGCCCGTCCATGATGGGAACACCCATCGGGAAGCCTTCCGCAATGGCCTTCACTTGGATGGCTTGCACTCGGGTGCGTTGCTTTCCGAACTCGAAACTGAGACCCACCGACGCATGTGCTCCAGGCGAGAACTTGGTTTCGCCGATGCCTTTCGTGAACGCCGCCTTCCCGATGATTCCCAACCATTGGCCACTATTATCAAATGTCTGTTCCTCAATCACTTCCTGATAGTTTCCGTCATTGCCTTGCTGGTAAACACTGACGTAGTAATAGTAGGGTTTCAGTAATGCCAAAGATGCCCCGAACTCATAAGTCCACCGTGTTTCAACTCCGCCCCAATAGGGTTTTCCGAAGATGCGGTTTTCCTGGCCATAGCCGAAACGCGCCACGAAAACACTGTTCAGCTTGCCATAGACGTAAGGTCGAGTGAAATATTCCGTAACGTTGATGGTCTTGATTTCCTTGAGCGAGTGCAAAGATACGACTTCGGCCTCCCAATTCACCGTCTTGTCGATGGTCTTGATTCTCCCGATTTTGAAGCCCAAGCCGAAACCCTGTGAATGGATGGCCAAATGAACCGAGTTTTGGTTGGAATAGACAATCCTTTCCTCCAAGGGCTTACCGCTTTCGTCTTGAATTTCAATATTTTGCGCTGGCAAAAACAAACAGCACGCTACAAAGAGCGTGAGCAGAAGCATACGCCTTACCAACTGGCTGGGGACCTTCATAATCCTCCGACTCCTATTCGTTTTTGATTCAATAGCGCGTTTCCTTGACGTATTTGTACGATTCGCCGTATGCAGGGCAGGTCGCATTGGATTTGCACGAAGACACGACAATGCCTGAAACAAAGGCGATTAGCAGCGCGATGGCAATTTTTTTCTTCATCTCGATGAAATTTAGTCTGCAAAGTAACGGATTTTTATCGGAATTATTGCCATCTTTGCAGAAATTTTGTGAAATGCAAGTCAAGAAACCCAATATCGACGAAAGCTGGTACCAAGTGCTGCGCCCACAATTCGAAGCGCCTTATTTCGCCGTGCTCAAGTCGTTCCTCGTAAGCGAAAAGCGCCAATATGCCGTCTATCCGCCTGGTCCGCTGATTTTCAACGCCTTCAACCTCACGCCTTTCGACAAGGTGAAGGTCGTCATCCTCGGTCAAGACCCGTATCACGGTCCCGGACAGGCACACGGCCTTTCGTTCTCGGTGCCGGATGGCGTGCCGTTTCCGCCCAGTTTGCAGAACATTTTCAAGGAGTTGCACGACGACCTCGGCGTACCCATGGCGCGTTCTGGCAACTTGGAGAAATGGGCTAAGGAAGGGGTGCTGCTCCTCAACGCCTCGCTGACGGTGCGTGCCGGTCAAGCTGCCTCACACTCACGCCACGGATGGGAGCAATTTACCGACGCGGCCATCCGCGCCTTGTCGGAACAAAGGGAGCACATCGTCTTCATCCTTTGGGGCAACTATGCCATCGCCAAGCAAGCCTTGATCGACCCGTTCAAGCACTTGATCCTGAAGTCGGTGCACCCGTCTCCACTTTCGGCAAGCCGAGGTTTCTTTGGCTGCCACCATTTCTCGCAAACGAACAACTACTTGATACAAAACGGAATAGAACCAATTGACTGGAACTTGACATAATACAATGAAAAGAACTACGAATTACACAAATTTGACGAATTTTCAAAAAATTTTGCGGCAACGCGCAAATGTATACGAATTGCTTTGCTCCGCTTACATAGACTTATATCTGTGTGTTCCAATGATTCGTATCAATTCGGACGCTTGCGTCCCAAATCCTTACATCACATTCGTGAAATTCGTGCAATTCGTAGTCAAATAAATCGCTTATGAAACAAATCGTCTTTGCCACCAACAACAAGAACAAGCTGCGCGAGATGCGCGAAATCATGGAAGGTCTGTATGAGGTCTTGAGCCTCGACGACATCGGCTGCCACGAGGAGATTGTCGAAGATGCCGACACCCTTCAAGGCAACGCCAAAATCAAGGCCGACTTCGTCACCAACCGTTACCACATCGACTGCTTCGCCGACGACTCGGGCCTCGAAGTGGAGGCCTTGGGCGGCGCTCCGGGGGTGTATTCCGCACGTTATGCAGGCGAGCATTGCAGCTATCAGGACAACGTGGACAAGATGCTCGCCGCCATGAAAAGCCAGACCAATCGCAAGGCGGCATTCCGCACCGTCATTGCCCTGAACCTTAACGGGAAGTCCTACTTCTTCGAGGGTCGCTGCGACGGTCGAATCACCGATCAGCAGCGCGGCACCGAAGGCTTCGGCTACGACCCCATCTTCCAACCCGACGGCTTTGACCAGACCTTTGCCGAGTTGGGCCACGAGGTAAAAAACTCCATCAGTCACCGTGGACGAGCCACACAGAAACTGTTAGCGTTTTTGAGACAGTGAAGAAAGACTCTGTATCGCAAGATCTTTTTCGAAAATGGCTGCACACTTCGCAAAATGTACGCGACCCTTTCCTTTTTTGCCCAAACTGCCCATAATCATCTGACTTTTTGTCGCACTTTTTCCCCAATTAACGGAAAAACACTACCTTTGCACGAATTTTGCTCAAGGGCAAATTTCGTTTCACATAATTAACTGACAACTATCAACTTCAAACTGAAAACTGAATAAAATGGGATTTCTAAAGAAACTCTTCGGCGACAAGGCCTCGCGCGACAACAAGGCCCTGCAGCCCATACTCCAAAAGACCCTCAAGGCTTATGACCAAATCGTCAAACTCGACATCGACAGCCTTCGTCATAAGACCGTGGAATTCAAGGAATACATCAAGAACAAGACCGCTGCCGAGGTGGCCGAAATCGCCGAGCTGAAAGCCAAGGCCGAAGCCAACCCCGACATGGAACCCGATGAGAAGGAAAAACTCTACAACCAAATCGACAAGCTCGAGAAACAAGAACTCGACCACATCGAAGAGGCACTGAACGAAATCCTTCCCGAGGCGTTCTCGGTGGTGAAGGCCGCCGCCAAATACTTCTGCGAGCACGAAGTGGTGGAAGTGACCGCCACCGACCTCGACCGCGAGCTGGCCGCAAAATACGACCACGTCACCATCGAAGGCGACAAGGCCTACTTCAAGAACAGCTGGATGGCGGGCGGCAACATGGTGACTTGGGACATGGTACACTACGACTGCCAAATCATCGGCGGTATCGTATTGCATCAAGGCAAGATCGCTGAGATGGCCACGGGTGAAGGTAAGACCCTCGTGGCTACGTTGCCGGTCTACCTCAATGCCTTGGCAGGCAAGGGTGTGCATGTGGTCACCGTGAACGACTACTTAGCCAAACGTGACTCCGAATGGATGGGTGCGATGTACGAGTTCCTCGGCCTCACCGTCGACTGCATCGACAAGCACGAGCCTAACTCCGCTGCACGTCGCCGCGCCTACAACTGCGACATCACATACGGTACCAACAACGAGTTCGGCTTCGACTACCTGCGTGACAACATGACAGGCAACCCCGAAGAACTGGTGCAACGCAAACATCACTACGCCATCGTCGACGAGGTGGACTCCGTGTTGATTGACGATGCCCGTACGCCTCTGATCATCAGCGGCCCCACTCCGCGTGGCGACCAGCAGGAGTTTGACGAGCTGAAGCCCGACGTTGTGAAACTCTACGAAGCCCAAAAGCGTTATGTGACAGGCATTTTGGCCGAGGCCAAACGCATCCTCACCGACCACAATGCCACCGAGGACGAGAAGAAACACGGTGCCGACCAACTCTTCCGCGCCTACCGTGGCCTGCCGAAGAACAACGCCCTCATCAAATTCCTCAGCGAGGAAGGCATGAAGAGCCTGATGCAGAAGACCGAGGGCTTCTACATGCAGAACCGCAACGAAAACATGCACATCATCGACGACGAGTTGTATTTTGTCATCGATGAGAAACTGAATACCGTCACCCTTACCGACAAAGGCAGCGAGCAATTGGCACAGGCCTACAACGACCCTGCCTTCTTCATCATCCCCGATGTGGGTGCCGAGATTGCCGACTTGGAACATTCCAATTTGACCAACGACGAAAAAGTGCTGCGCAAGGCCGAACTGATGCGTAACTTCGCCGAGAAGTCGGAGCGTCTGCACACCGTGCAGCAGCTGCTGAAAGCTTACACCTTGTTTGAAAAAGACGTCGACTACGTCATCATCGACAACAAGGTCAAGATCGTTGACGAGCAGACGGGCCGTATCATGGAAGGCCGCCGCTGGAGCGACGGACTGCACCAGGCCGTGGAGGCCAAGGAAAACGTGAAGGTGGAAGCCGCTACGCAGACCTACGCCACCATCACCTTGCAGAACTACTTCCGCATGTACCACAAGCTGGCTGGTATGACCGGTACCGCTGAGACCGAGGCAGGCGAGTTCTGGGACATCTACAAACTCGATGTGGTCGTCATCCCGACCAACCGCCCGATTGCCCGTATCGACCAAGAGGACATGATCTACAAGACCAAGCGCGAGAAATACAATGCCGTCATCGACGAGATTCAAAGCCTTGTAAATGCGGGTCGTCCCGTGTTGGTGGGTACCACTTCGGTGGAAATCTCCGAGTTGCTCAGTCGTATGCTGACCCGCAAGGGCATCCCGCACAATGTGTTGAACGCCAAGTTGCACTTCAAGGAGGCCCAAATCGTCAAGGAAGCCGGTCAGGCGGGCACCGTGACCATCGCCACCAACATGGCTGGCCGTGGTACCGACATCAAACTCGGCCCCGGCGTGAAGGAAGCCGGCGGTTTGGCCATCATCGGTACCGAACGCCACGAGTCGCGCCGTGTCGACCGTCAGTTGCGCGGTCGTTCAGGCCGTCAAGGCGACCCGGGTAGCTCGCAGTTCTACGTCTCGCTCGAAGACAACCTTATGCGTATGTTCGGCTCTGAGCGCATCGCGGGCATCATGGACCGCATGGGCTTGCAGGAAGGCGAAGTCATCCAACACCCGATGATCACCAAGCAAATCGAGAAGGCGCAGAAGAAGGTGGAAGAGAACCATTTCGGCGTGCGTAAGCACTTGCTCGAATACGACGACGTGATGAACTCGCAGCGTGAGGTCATCTACAAGAAACGCCGTCACGCCCTGTTTGGAGAGCGTCTTTCCATCGACATCAACAATATGATGATGGACTTCGGCGAGAAACTCATCGAGGAATATCAGGACGCCAAGGATTACGAGGGCTTCAAGATGGAACTGCTTTCGAGCATGGGCATTGATGCGCCCTTCAGCGAGGAGGAATTCGACCGCCTGAAGACCAAGGAATTGGCCGAAAAACTCTTCAACGCCGCCTCGGAGCATTACAAGGAAAAGGCCCGCATCATCGGCGAAAAGACCCTGCCCGTCATCAAGAACGTGTATGAGAACCAGAGCCACTTCGAGAACATCGCCATCCCGATTACCGACGGCAAACGCGGCATGAACGTCATCGTCAACCTGAAGAAAGCGGTGGAGAACGGTGCCCGCGAGGTGAACCTCTGCATCGAGAAGAGCATCACCCTCGGCCTCATCGACAACGCCTGGAAGGAACACCTCCGTGAACTCGACGACCTGAAGGAATCGGTGCAAAACGCCACCTACGAGCAGAAAGACCCGCTGGTTATCTACAAGTTGGAGTCATTCAACCTGTTCAAGGCCATGTTGGAGAAAATCAACGAAGACGTCATCTCGTTCCTGATGCGTGCCGACATCCCGACGCAAGACCCGAACACCGTGCGCGAGCACCGCGCCCAAGGCATCGACAAGTCGAAGATCCGCGAGCAGCGCCAAGACCTGCTGGCACAGTCGCATAGCGACACGCAGCAGAAGCAAGTTACCCAGCCCATCCGCGTGGAGAAGAAAGTGGGCCGCAACGACCCCTGCCCCTGCGGTAGCGGCAAGAAGTACAAGCAATGCCACGGAAGGTTTGAAAACGCTATGGAATAAGCGACATTCAACCTAATGAAAACCGAGCGGAATCAGGTGGGTTTCGCACGGTTTTTTGTTTTTGTCATCCAAATTGGCAACTGTTGGCTATTTCCCTATTATGGAAAGAATGTGTTTCCCTTGGGTGGTTAGACGATATCTCTGAAGTTTGCTCGTAGGCTTGTCAGGAATGGTCATTTCGAGCCAACCTATGGAGATAAGGGGTTTGATGTATTTCAAGGCAAAACGGCGCTTGTTGGTTTCTCCCACTGTTTCTTGCAGCTGTCGCATTTCGGATGGTTCGGCTGCAAGTTTGAGAATCGACCATACTTGCTTCGTGGAATTTGTGTTGAGCCAATCCGCCAAAATCTTTTCGTCATCTTGAGACACATCTTGGGACACATCTTGGGACACATCTTGGGACACATCTTGGGACACATCTTGGGACAAAATTTGTAATCTACTGAAATCCAAATCGGTATCTTGGGACACATCTTGGGACAACACTTCTGACAAAGAAGCCAAAAAACGATGCAAGGCAGAAGGCTTGGCAGGTTGGTTTTCGTTGGCAAGGATGACTTTGCCGACAAAATCCTTATGGCAAGGAATCTCAATCATAAAATAGGTACGGTTCTCGTCTGTTTCAATGGAAGCACGAGGAGAGCCGTTATTTTTCAATTGCCGTTGGATGGTTGGAATGCCAGTGGCACGACCTTCGGTCAGTTCCAACTCTTTGAAGAACTCACCCAAGTGTCGGTTGCGGTAGCGGCGCGACTTCAAGGAATCGGCTTGGCGTATAGCATCCATTGGGATGGAACGGTCGGGGCCTGAAAAACTCAAAATGGTAATCATGTCAGGCTCGATGGTGATTTCAACGGGTTCGTACACTTGGTAGTCACGGTGGTACATGGCATTGACAACGGCTTCTTCCAAGGCTTGGTATGGATAGTTGAAATAACGGATGGAATGTTCGTCATTAGCGGGCTTCACGATGCGTTCCTTGATGACATTGGTTCGCAAATAGGAAAGCGTGTCGGAAATCACTTTGGTGATGGGACCAATGAACGGAGGAACTTCTATCATACTGTCAGGGTTTTGGATGCGTCCTTCGGGAAAGATGACCACCTCCACTTGGCTATATGGGAAGAACTGTTGCGGGTTTTCGGAGAACATCATGGCTGCCACATTGCGAATCATCCGATTTTCGGAAGGGCCATAAAGCAGTTCCATCTGGTCGAGCAGGTTCATCTTATTGGCAGATGAGATTTCTTCTGCGGGGATGCTGCTATGCACATGATCCAGATAGTCGCTCAACAGGGTAATGGAGATATCGGAAGGTTTGATGTCGGGATTGGGACGCTCATCGAAAGAAAGTCGGGAGGCCATGTCGCGAAGTTCATCGAGCACCTCGCCTCGCGCAGGAATGCTTGTAGAGCCACTGCGAATATAAAACTCCTCCTTGCTGAATCCTTTTGTGTTGATGTTTACGGGGACAGAATAAGGACGGTTGACACCTGTTGGCACCCAAATGACCAAGACATACTTGCCGTCGACGTTTTCGACAGAAGTCCTTGGCAAGTAATAAGGGTTGATTTTCTGGTTGAAACCGTGCATGGCCTTTTGTATGGCATCAATTTGAGACTCAGGCAGACCGAGAACGGGACGTTTGGCCACACCGTTTTCTTCTTCCACACCCACAAGAATGTAGCCGCCGCCAAGGTTGTCAATATCATTGGCGAAAGCACAAATGCTATGGTAGATGTTCTCTGGATTCCAGCCGCGTTTGAACTCGATACGGTTGTCTTCCACCTTGCGCTTGTTCAGCAAATCGTTGATGTCAGTAAAGAGAGCCATACTGTTATGGTTGATTTTCAGGGCGCAAAGATAAGAAAGTTTTCGATAGTTTCAAGAACTGCCACAGACACTTGGAAAGAGTTGAATAAGCGCGACATTCAACCTAATGAAAACCGAGCGGAATCTGGTTGGGTTCCGCTCGGTTTTTTGATTCTGCAAAAGAAAAACTTAATCACTTCTCTTTCAAATGGTTTCATCGTTCTCAATCACATTTTCGGCTATAAAAACAGCCAAAAAATCACATTTTCGGAGAAATTTGAGGAGATTCCTATCAAATTTTTGTTCCGTGGACACAAAGTAAACAAAAAAGTGTCCACGAAAGATGATTTTTATTGTTTCGTGGACACATTAATAGATTCTTAATACCGCTTGTTCTCTATCAAATACAAAATACCATCATCAAAATACAATGTCATCTTGGTATTTGTAACATGGTACACCCAAATTTCGCTTTCTCCTCTTGCGGTTGTGGCTTTGTATTGACTTGTTGGATAATACCCCACTGCCTCACGACACATTTCTTTCGTCATTCCGATAGCCACTTTGCCATTGGAAATAAGATTTCCAAAATTGTCGCCATATTTCGCTACCAATTCCTTACGACGTTTCTCTTTTGCCAGTTCCTTCTCGCGCTTTTGCTTTTGGACAAGTGTTTCTTTTTGTGCTTGTTCCAATTTGATTTCATTTTCTCTCAACGTTTCGTAATTCTTTGGATATATTCCATTAACTTCACCTTTATATCCAATTCGGTCAAACCAATGGCATATATACATATCAAGTTTAATGGTTATTTCACCTTGTTCATTTTCAAACACGCCAATCAAGTTTCCATCACGTAGAAAAAAATCCTTACACGAGAAATAGTCCGCAGCCATACCATCCTCATCATTTAGTTTTTCTCCAGTTATAAAGTCATGAGATGGCATGGGAACATACACTTCCTTGTTCAATAGTAATTCCGTAATCTTATTATAGCATGTAACAGATACATACTTATCTTTATGACTATCATCACTTCCAAAGCGATAACCACATTCGTCATGAAAATCATAATAAAGATTTCCATCTTGGTCTTCAAGTACATATATGCTGTATTTCCCGTTATAATGGCCATATTCAGGTTCTGGATAGCCGCCTGTGTTTTTGGCATTTGTTATTCTATCTCCCAATCTTCTCATTCTCGCCTTATAATCATCCACCCAAGTATCAACATCTGTACCTTTCCAACCATCAATCAGCATACAAATTGCCCAAATACTATCGTATTCCGTTTTAAAAGTGTATTGTTCTATCATTTCCTGATGAGCCTTAATTGCTTCTGCTCGCAAATCCTCATTTCCATCAAACCTACCAAACCAGCCGACTATGGTGTAATATCCTTGTGGGATGCTTGTTACTATAGCAGTCTTGTCCTTTGTGTTCAAAAACAACCTTTTAGGATAATTGTCTGAATAAATGAACACGGATTCTCCAACAGGGTTCACACATTCTTTCATGCTAGCACCCCAATCATTCCGCTTTAAGTTTAGATACGCAGGTTTCTCTGTACCTTGGGTCTCTTCCATGCTTTCCGCGAACAACTCGCTGTACGCTGGGATGTTAGGCGTGATTTGGACTTCCTTCAGGTCGTTTACTTTAGGGGTGTACGAGCCATTGTCGATTTTAATTTGCCCTAATCCGTTCAATGGGAATGTTGCTACAAAAAGAAGCAAAGGCAAAAGGCTTTTGTTGGTCTTCATTGTATTAGTTTTTGTATAAGTTTGACAATTGCTTCGGCAGTAATTTCGGGAAAAATACCCACACAGGGTAGGCTGTCGTTGTCAGCAAAGAAATTGCTGAACCAAATGATTTCATAGCCATTTTCAGCAATTGTGTAGATGCATTTCTCGGTTGTACCTTTTATTCTTGACGCGCAAACAATAATGTCGGCATTTTCATTAACGGCTCTTTTCAGACCTTCTTCTTGATAAGAATTGGGGTCGCCTTGGGTGTTGACAACGATTTTTTCCCCGTTCATCTCGAAAACAGCGAATTTATCATCTGGGGCTATTGGTATTTCATCAATCAGATAGGCTTTTGTCTTCAATTGTTCAATTACCTCTAGAAGTGTTTTTGTTTTGCCCCAATTGCTTCTGGCAAAATCACAAATAATGTATTTCATGGCTTTTCTTTCTATACGCCTTCCAGTTCCAAAAACACAGGAGAATCCTTTATTCCCCTAATTTGATGACACAAAAAGAAGCGTGGAACTGTATGCCACATTCCTAAGTCGAAGGTCCTGAGAATTACCTATTTATCGCAAATATGAGATAGCAGCCCACGCAAAGGTGATAGCCACTATGCTCCTTGTGATAAATAAAGTCATTGAATTTCTCAGGTTCTCGACTTACAAGACAAGCATAACGCTTCTAACAATAAATTACGGACTGGCCGAAACCAATCCGATGGCAAAAATAGGAAAAAAGAATCATTTGCAAGCCATTTGAAGAAAAAAGTGTATGTTTTGTTGCAACAATTCCCAATAATTGCACAAACCTGAACCTAATTCTATTCTTTTCTTGTTTTTCGTAGACATAAAACAAGCAAAAAAGTGTCCACGAAATATTATTTCTATGATTTCATGGACATAATTTGAATAAAAAAGTGTCCACGAAAATGATTTTTTTGCCTTTTGTGGACACTTTATTCTTGGGAAAACAAGTCGCTTAAGGTAATAACTGACTGAAAACGACTAGAATACTTGCTCTTATTCAGGCCGTATGTGGTCACCAATGACAAATGGACAGATTTCTTACAGGAAGTATCCTCAACGAAACGTTCCACTTTGCGGCGAAGCTCGGCATCATAATCCTTGTCGATGGAAAACTCGTCGGCGACGAACTTCATTTCGCAAAGGTTAACCACGCGGTCGCTGCGGTCAAAAAGCAAGTCCACCTGCGAAGTGCCTTCCTTGCTGCGCCACGGTGCAGCCACCGCATCAACCGCGCCAAAGCCCAACGCCTTCTTGATTTGTGCCTCATGCTGCAAACACACTTCCTCGAAAGCCAAGCCGCGCCATGTGTTCAACTCGGGCGTGCGGATGTTTTTCGTCCAAAAGCCTTGGCGGATGGGTTTCTTCCCGTCCATGAAGGCCAAATGGAACAGCGAAAGCCTGTCCACCAACTTGTAATAGACATTTCGCAGACTACCGCCAAAATAGGTGTAACTGACCACAAAATCGCTCTTTTCCAACGATTGCAGCATCTTGGAAAGCCGTCCGTTGTAGGCAATCGAAGTCTTTTCAGCGATTTCCTTTCGCGTGAATCCGTCTCGCTTGGTGGCTAATAAACGCACAATCTCAACGTATTTTTCCGAATTGGAATACAAGGAATCATATAGACGGTCAAACTCTTTTTGCAAGCGGCCGTTTTTTGCAAAAAACAGATTGTCAATGTTTTCTGCAAGACTATATTCTGGTTTGAGGTAGTTGAGATAATAAGGGATTCCGCCAAAAACCATGTAGCTTTGCACTTGGTCGTAACGGTCCATGCTGATGCCCCGCGACTCGTAAAACTGCTCGCATTCCGCCAGACTGAATGGCGAGAGGTGCATTTCGTAAGTGAGGCGTCCATAAAGCCCCCCCGTGTTGTTGATGATTTTGTCGTTCATCCATGAGGCCGCCGAGCCGCAAACGATGAGCATCAAGTCGGTGCGGCCTGCGCCCCAGCCGTTCCAGAAATGCTCGAGTGCCGACACAAACCCCGACCGACCCGAATCCATCCAAGGTAACTCATCGATGAAAACCACCTTGCGCCCCGAATCACCCCGATGTTCTAACAACGAGCGAAGACAAGCAAAAGCCTCAAACCAATCAGTAGGCATCGTGTCCCAATCGCCGCCAAATTGCTGAATGCTTGAACAAAAGGCCCGCAGTTGCTCGTTTTTCAAATCCTTTTTCCTGCCTTGATAGTCGGCGGGCGAAATGGCCGTATGATAGAATGCAAAACGGCCCGAGAAATGTTCGCGGACAAGAAAAGTTTTCCCTACCCGCCTGCGTCCATAGACTGCCACAAACTCCGGCCTTCTCGATTCGTAAAGGCTTTCAAGTTCCTTTCTTTCCGTTTTTCTGCCGATGATGTCTTGCATAACATGTTGTTTTTATGCCGCAAAGATACAGGATTTTTTGTTTCGTGGACATATTTTTGATTAAAAAGTGTCCACGAAATCATAGAAATAGTATTTCGTGGACACCTTTTGAATGAATTATTGTCCACGAAAAGCATTTTTAGGGCTTTCGTGGACACTTTTTGAATGAATTTTTGTCCACGAATGGTGTTTTGAGGGTTTCGTGGACATGTTTTTCAACGAATTACAAATCAAATAAGAATGGAAATAAATGCTTTTTCCTCAAAAAACACGAAAGAGATTTGGTAAAGATCTTCAGAATGTAACCCCTAAAAACATCACATTATAAACCGGCATGTAAGTCACGCCATCTTTGTCCTCAACGGTGCCTTCGTTGCAGAAAACGATGGCATTCTTTACGGAATAATCCTCATTTTCAATGAAATGGTCCAAGGCACTATGCACATAATAATCCTTCCCCGACTTGACTTCCAACGGCAAAACCGCAAGTTGTTCGTAGTCGTCGATGAGGAAATCGGCCTCGCCCTTTTTCTTGTTGTCGTAATAGAACAACTTGAAACCGTGCGCCTTCAGTTCCTGTGCCACCGCCGACTCATAAACCGTCCCCAAATTTACGCTGCACTCGTCGTTCAAAATCGGATTGATGTTGTTTCGGTACAAAATGCCCGTCAACATTCCTACATCATTGAGATACAACTTCAAAAGGTTCTTGCTCATCGACTCGACAAGCGGGAAAGCAGGCGTCGAAATGGCCTTTACGTCAAGGGCGATGCCCGAAGCAATCAGATAATCGAACTCGTCCTGATAGTCCTTGAATCGCTTGCTGTCCTTGCCCTCAATGTCGCGGGCAACGATGCGCTTCTTCCTGTTTTCCAATACCGAAGGAATCATGTCATAGATACGCCTGATTTTCAGACGGTTCTCTTGGTCGTAACGAGAAGCGTCAATGCCATAATATTCATGGATTTGGCTTTGGATTTGGCGCACGGTGGCAATGTTGGTGTCGTTCACAAACGACTGCACCGCTTCGGGCAAGCCGCCAACCAACAGGTACTTGCGAAACAAGTCCATCATCCGCCGATGGAAACTTTCTTGCAGGCTTTTTTTGGCCAAAAACATCTCTCGGCAATGGCTGACAAACTCCTCGCCAACGCCATTCGCCCATAAAAACTCCTCGAAATCAAGTGGATAAAGATGTCTTATCTCGATGCTGCCCATCGGAATGGAAAGCGTCTTGAACAAGGTGATGCCCAACTCGGAGCCACTGGCAATGTAAGTGAAGCGATTGTCTTGATTGAGGAACTTGAGCAAGGTCAAAAGGTGCGGATAGGCTTGAATCTCATCGAGGAAGACCAAAGTATCCTCCTTGCTGCCCAACTTTTCCCCGGCCAAAGCGCTCAATTGCAGATAAAAACCGGAAACTGACATTGCCTCGGCAAAATTCCTTTCATTCAGGCTGTCGTCCAACAAGTTGATTTCCACATAGTTCTTGAACATCCGTTGCCCGACTTGACGGATGATGAAAGTCTTTCCCGTCTGTCTGGCACCGTCCAAAATCAGGATTTTCTGCGGTCGTGGAGCCAAGAAATCCTCAATATAAGTTTCGATTTTTCGCTTCAACATGGCGTTGTTTTTTAATTCGCCACAAAATTACACATTTTCACCGAATTACAAAACAAAAACTGCATTTTCCTATAAAAAACACCCTCTAAAAACTGCGTTTTCCTATAAAATCAAACCCCAAAAACCTGCGTTTTACGATAAAATTCAGTTCCTAAAAACTGCGTTTTCCGATGGAATGGAAGCGCATTCAGCGACATCTCACCCCTTTTTCACCATCCAGTTGTCATCCACGAGTCTTTGTAGCGTTTGCCATAGCTTCCCCTTCTCAAATTGACTCCATTTTCCGAAGCGGCAGAAGGCATGCCACAATGGCGTGCCTTGCGGCGTGCCATCGTCACCCACCGGTCCATGGTGCTGCTGCCATCTCATCAACTTATAGAAGCCGAAGGTCACCGCAAAGCCCAGTATCATCACTACGATGGTCTGGGTGTTGATTGAGGCGCCACACAGCCACAGCAACAGCCATACTAATATGACAGTCAGGTTCATCAAGAGAATGGCGATGGCCGTCCCGATATGTGAGAAACCCATGTCGATGAACAAATGGTGCAGATGCGACTTGTCAGGCCGGAACGGAGAATGCCCCCTCAGCATCCGCGCGGCCATCACACGCAACGTGTCGAAGATAGGGATGCAGAGTATCGCCAAAGTCATAGCCGCCACGCCGATACCATGGGATTCCATCGACACACCAACTTTTGGCGACAGGGCCCCCAGCTCGAATATGGCCATCATGAACCCCAGCATCATCGTGCCACCGTCGCCAATGAACATCTTTGTCTTTTTGCCGAACACGTTGTGCATGAAGAAAGGCAACAGGGCCGATACCGTGATGACGGCCAGGCTCGACCATACCTGCTGGCCTACCGTGATGAAAACCACCGCAAAGCCCGAACAGGCCACGATGCCGAATCCCGAAGAGTAGCCGTCAACTCCGTCAATCATGTTGATGGCGTTGATAGTGCCCACGCCCGCCACCAACGAAAGAGGGATGCCTATCCAAGGACTGATCTCATGGATGCCGAAAATCCCGTAAAGGCTGCCAATATAGTGCCCGGTGAACCACATATAGGCTCCCACGATGCCGAACTGGATCAGGAAGCGCAGCACCGCCGACAGATTCTTAATGTCGTCCCACACTCCTAATAGCAACATGGACGTCAAGGCCAAGACGCTCCAATTCAGGCTTGACCTTGGAACAAGGAAGTACATGGCGATGCATCCCGCCAAAATGCCTGCATAGACCGCCACGCCGCCCATCACGGGGACTGGCGACCGGTGCAGCTTTCGGGCATCGGGGTTATCCACGATATTGTGACGTCGTGCATAGCGCAGCACGATAGGAAAAGCGACTGTTGCTGTGACCAACGACAGAAGCGACATAATGATCAGTTTCAGTGTCATGCTCATAATTAAGTAACTGTTCAGAATTAAACTACATAATCTTTTGACTTCGGGGCTGGGGACTTAGGACTGGGGACAGGGAGGCTTCCGTCTCCCGTCCTTCGTCTTTCGCCAATATGTAAACTAAATTCGCTCATCGACTCAGCTGATTTCATTGTAAATATCCAGATGTCTCTCTATCACCCGCTCCAAGGAGAATTCCCGCTCGGCCTTCTCCCGCGATGCCTTGCCCATCCTGACACGCAAGCCCTTGTCCTCTATCAGGATGCGCAGTTTTTGGGCCAAGGCCTCGCTGTCCCTGACAGGGACCAAGAAACCGTTGATGCCGTCGTCCACTGTGTCCTTGCAGCCCACCGAATCTGTGGTCACGATGGGTCGGCCCACGGCACAGGCCTCAATCAGCGACTTGGGGACGCCCTCGCGGTAATAGCTTGGGAAGGCCATGATGTGGCATTGCTCCAAGACCGACTTCATGTCCTTCTGGAAATCCAGCCACTTGATGTATTTCCCGTCGCAACGGGCTTCAAGCTCCTCCTTTGATAGGGCGTCGGCATTCACGGCCAAACGCCCGCAGAGCCAGAACTCCACTTTCCCTTCATACGCTTGCCGCAGTTGCCCGGCCGCCTCAATCAGCTCGACGACGCCCTTCTCCTTCACCATCCTGGCCGAAAACACCACTTTCAGCGTCTCGCTTTCCGGCTCTGGCACATATCTGAAAACGTTCAGGTCAACGCCCGAACCCTTGATGAACTCCACCTGGCTTTCATCAACGACGCGATGACGCAGAAACAAGCTTTTGTCCTCTTGGTTTTGGAAGATCACCTTCACCCTCTCCCTCTTGTTCGAGAAGCGCATGACGGACAAGATTCCCTTTGCCGTGATGCCCAACTTTTCGCCGGAAAAGACGGTGCCCAAGCCGCTGACGGCGTTCACCACGCCACGGACTTTGGCCGTCTTTGCCGCAAGTCCTCCCCAGAGGATGGCTTTCAGGCCCACATGATGCACCACGGCATTGCGGTTCTTTCTGTATAGCCTATTAAGGAAGCGCCAAGTCTTGAGTTCCTGGATGGGGTTCATGCCCGTTGGGTTCACCGGCAACTCCAGCATTTCCAGCCCCAAGGCCTCCACATCCCGGCGTTGCCCCGTGTCCTTGCAGACAACAGTGACTGCCCAGCCTGCCTTTTGCGCGGCCAGTGCCACTTCCTTTCGGTGCGAGAGGAAGAAACGGTCCTCGTTAACGATCATCAACAGTTTCATCGAATGTAGAATGTAGAATGTAGAATATTTTAGGACTGCGGGAGAGGGAGCCCGCGTAGCAGTCACACCGCGGGCGAGGACGCCCGCGTAGCAATAGAATAAACATTTAGGGTTTCTCTTGCATTGTTTTCCCAAGAGAACTTAGACAGTTGGTTCTCGAGTTTGTTTTTCTTGTCTATTATTACGGATTCGTCGTTCAGGGCGGAGATGATGACTCTGGTTATGTCGTCGACATCGTAGGGGTCGAAGTAGAGAGCACAGTCACCACACACTTCGGGCAAAGAAGAGGCACGAGAGACGGCCGACACCGTACCCATGCTGGCGGCCTCTAAAGGCGGGAAACCAAAGCCCTCGTAGAATGAAGGATAGACAAACAGAGAGGTGTTGTGGTAAAGCCACAGCAGCATCTCCGTAGGGACGTAATCGAGATAGAGAACATCGGGGGTTTCGGCTATGGCTTTGAGAACAGGGGCTGGATTCTGATATTTTACGCCCGCCAGAACCAGCCGCAGGTCGCCGAAATCGCCATAATCTTTGACAGCTTTGAAAGCCTCGATAAGTCGCAGATGGTTTTTACGTGGCTCTATCTGGCTCAGGCAGAAGAGAAAGCGGCCATTATTCAAAAAGGCGTACTCTTCTGGCAGTTGGTAGTCTTTTATCTTATCTGCAGAAAAGAAGTTGCGATTGATGGCCTCGTGGATTACGCTTACCTTGCTTGGAGCGACGCGGCAGGTGCTGACCATCTCGTCTTTGGTGAACTGCGATATGGCTATGATATTGTCCACACGAGATATGGATTCCTTTACAGCCCGTTTGAGGAACTGATATCTGAGGAAGGAATAAGTTTCGGGGTAACGGTAGAGACGCAGGTCATGAACGGTCATTACAATTTTGGCGTTCTTGAGTTTAGGGGCATGGAAGAAAGGTGAGTGGAAAAGGTGGAACTGTTCCACCTGCTCCTCGTGACGCCAGAAGCGGTCGGCAAAGAGACTCCGCATGATTTTCGAGACAAAAGACTGCTTGTATGGTATCGGTTTGAGTCTGAATCTGACCGGCAGTTTGGTCTTGCAATGCTCAAACTGATCTTCAAGCACATACAGGACATATTCGTTCTTATGATCCACCATCTCAAGATGGTTGGTGAGTTGTATGATATATTCCGTTATACCTCCACCGCCTTTGGCAAAGCAGAACTGGCAATTGATGGCTATCTTCATTTTTTACCCAATATGTATTGTTTAATAAATTTGCTGTTGGAAAGGAACTTGACGAACAGCAGGCATAGTGCTGTTATTGCCACAGTATATAGCATTGAAAACAGGTGGACGGTCAACATATCCAGTCCATTGAACCATTCCGGCAGTGGTCGGAAGTGGGGGAGAAAGAAATAGTGAATCAGATAGATGGCCAACGAGTTCTGCCCAATGAGGATGATTAGCGAGTTGAGCTTAGTTTCGCGCTGGAAATAGTTTTCATGGCAGACGAAGAACGAGACGATGGCAAAGGTAGCAAAGTAACGCAGGGCCACGTCACGCAGGAAGTGGTGCACGACAGGCGGAAAACCGTAGGTGGTCAAGAACAGGGTCACAAAGGTCCCCACTATCAACACGGCTTTCGCAATCTCGTTGTTCATCAGCGACTCATATTTAGGGCGGTATTTCATGGCCAGCGTACCCAAGACGAAGAACTGGAAATACTTGGTCAGCCGCCGCAGGTCGAAAATCGCAGGGCCGAAGTCCTTGTCGAGAGCCAGCATCGCGACACCAGCCAACGAAAGGGCAATCAGCACCCCTATTCTCCACTTCTCGTTCTTGACGACGAGAGTAATCAGATAGTAGAGCAGGAAACATTCGAACAGGACTATCGTAAACCAATAACCACGCATACCTGTCGTAATAAAACCGGTAAGACTATTGTGGTTCATCAAATCCATTCCGATTCGGAATGCCAATGCCGGAATGACAAGGAACACGAATTTCCGACGGATGCTGTTCCAAAAGCCCTCGATGTTTATGCTTTGTTTGTAGGCAAGAAATCCGCTTACAAAGAAGAAGATAGGTAAAAAAGGAGCATTAATCATCATTGCCGACAATGATTCGTAGGCACGGAATCCATTCAAGTTCCTCACATGCACGTCTATAACCATCAATATGGCCAGACATTTCAGTGCATCAAGATAGGCAATTCTTTTCTTTTCCATTTTCTTTTGGGTTTTCTATTCGGTTATTATATTTCAAATGAAGATTTTTCGGGCAGTATGGCATCGAAGGCCGAGTTTATCTTGGTCACCAAAGCGCCGAAATCGGAGAAATCCTCCGAGTCGGCCATCACCAAGATATCGCGTTTTTGCGTCCTGATGGCTTCGGCAAGTTTGTCGGCCTCGCGGTCCGACAGGTTGAATCTGCACGAGTCTTTGGCGAGGTTGACGGGATGGAACTTCCCCGACATCAGCTGCCAGAAGCGGAACACATACTGGTTGACGTCGGTGATGTCGCGGAAGCGGTGGCCGCTCACCTCGCGGAGCAAAGGCCCTTCCGCCTCCCACACCTCGCGGAACGTGGATTTCAGGAACGCCTGCGGCATGTGGTGGTTGCGGAAACCGGGGAACACCGAGAAGGGCATCAGTGCCACAGAGCGCAGCAACTGGCTTCCATATTTCGGGTTCAGCCACTTGCCGGGATTGTCCTTCAGCACCTTGTTTTTGTCGAAATGACGAATCACCACGTCCATGTCGTTCATCAGCATGTGTCCGCGCGGGCCGCCCATGGGCAGCGTGTCGAGGATGGCCATGTCGCAAGGCAGGCCGCCACGGAAGAAACGTTCCGGCTTCACCGGACGGAGCAGGAAATAGTCGTCGTTGAAAAAGACGAACCGTTCCGAAAGGCCTTCTATGCGGTGCATATTCAGCTCGATGGGCCGCACGCTGAAGGTGGGCAGCCATTCTTTGGGGATGAAGTCCTCGTGCCTGACGAAGTTCAGCTTCGGGGCATCCATGTTCAGCCACTTGGGCTTTTGTCCCGTGGTGACGAAATGCACCTTGCGCACCCAAGGGGCAAACTTCTCGATGCCGCGGAACAGGTATTGCAGGTTGTCCCAGTCGCGGTAGCGGATTTCGGAGTTGTCGTCTCGGCCCGTTGCCTGGGCCCTATACTTCTTGAACCCAGCCTGCCACTCGGGGTCGCTGCCGTCCACCCAAGGGATGACGATGTCTATCTGTTGACTACTTTCCATAACTGACATTGCCTTAAACTATTAACTACTATGTAACTATTCAAAATCAAACAACATGTTTTTACGTAGGACTTCTTTAGCTGTAAGCTATCAGCTTGGTTGCACAGAGGCTGAAAGCTGAATGCCAAACAATAATATGTAAACTAAATTTGTTCATCTACTTAACTACTAACTATCAACTCTTAACTATTTTGTTGTTCTTCACTCCCTCGGCAGACCCATTCGCCACCCGGATGACTGCGTTTTTCCTTCCGACCCATTTCCTCAACTTGTTTTTAATGGATGCCAACAACTTGGTGTCAACGTTCAGCGTGTTGTCGCACACCTTGAGGTTTTCCACATGATTGGCGTTGATGCAGGGTCGCTCGTTGGTGGCCTCTATGGTACATCCCTCCACCGTTCCTGTCTTCACCACGCTGAAATGAACAGGGTATCTCGACTTGGCCGACACTTGGCACCGGCGAATGACGACGGTCCCGATTTCGGAGTTGCCAATACCTGCCTTAGGCACCAAAGCCCTAATGCCTCCTTCGCAATTCACCACATCTACGTTTTCGATGAGCACATCGTTCACGGAACAGTTCCGGTTGGGCTCGATGTCGATGCCATATTGGGGGTTGGTGCCGCTGATGTCGGCGATTTGGCAGTCGCTGATGGTCACGTCGCCGGCCTTGGTGATGGAGATTCCCTGCCTTCGGCTGCCGCGCAGCACGCAACCGTCTATGGTCACTTTTGAGGAGTTTCCGCCGACATAGATGCAGTCGCCCCAGCAGTCGGCGATAGTGAGGTCTTTCACGGTGACGTCGGTGGCCCCGTGCAGCCTGACTCCCATGCCCCATTCGCCTTCTTCCCCTTGGTGGGTCCACCGGTCGCCGACGATGGCCCCCTTGCCGCGGATGGTCACGTTGGAGCCTGTGACCTTTATGACGTCGCAACTTCTGAAGCCGTTGCCTTCCAGCCGAAGGTTACCATCGATGACCAATTCGGTGCTGTCGCCAACGGTCAGCCATGCACCTTTTTCTTCCGCTATCCTGACGAGGTGGTCACCTGCGGGAATCACGAAGCGGCCTTTGGCGATGTGGCCTCCTTCGGGTGGCACCACGCCGACGCCGCCTTGCGAGGAAGCGAGCAAACAACTTATGAACAAAACTACACTTACTATCATACTATATTGAATTTATGAGTCGGACACTGTTCGTCAAGACAGCAAGGACAAGCATGATGACGATCTGATGCTTCTTTAAAAAACCCTGGTTGTAACAATATGTGACCAGAATGGATACTGGAATTATCATAATGTACATCACACGATAAGTGTACACACTGCGTGATCCTGACACCACAAAGAAAGCCATTGTCGCCAATAATAGCGCATATGTAATGCGGTATATCCCAGCCATGGCGCCAGGCAGGTTTATTTGCCTGCGAAAAACCTTGGTGATGAGGAAAAAAGGATAGAAAATGTTCAAATACTTGACGAGCGTACTCATTCTGAAGGCCCCTTGTTCCTGTTCGCTATATTGTTCGATTTGCTCGGCCAGATTATCGTCGCCAAAAATGGTTTCCATAAGATCGGGGCTGGAGTTGATGTGTGAGAAAACGACGACGGCAATCGCCAAAAGGACCAATGACAAGATTCCCGTCCCTTTCTTCTCGAACGGCAGCAAGATGCTTGGCAGCAAGACAATGGCGATGATCATCTCATGATGGAAATAATAGGAGCATATCGCCAATGCCATCCCCAAAATCTTGTCACGAGGCCCTTTCGCCCACAAATGGATGCCGATTCCCATAAAAAACACCGCCATGGCAAGGGAGGCACGGGCATAGCAGAAAGTGCCGCTATAAAAAACAAACAAAAGCAATACCGCCAGGCCGGGCATCAACAAGCTACGATACAACCTGACGAGGCGAAAGACCAACAGCAGCGCCCCGCCCCAGACAACCAGCCGGAACATTTCGTAAGGATAGCCAAAGGGCAATGACCGGCAGAAAACGACAATATAGGGATAGATTCGCTCTTTATTCCAGTCATAGAAAGTGAACTCCATCCACTCACGGTAGTTGAAATAGTCGGGATTGACGCAGTAGAACACGGCGTATCCGGCGAAAAAGAGCATGAACAGTTTTCCGACTTTCACGTTCCGCTTGTCCTTGGGAGCCGCAAGCTTCACCTTCCAAACAGCATAGAAGACCACGACCATATAAAGCCCCCAAAACAGGGCCTTTATCCCAAAAGGTATGGATTCCTCGTCAAAACCGTAGAAGTATTTCATCTATTAATACAACGTAAAAAAGCTATCACTATTGTAGTTAAAATCTCGCTAACCCTATTAGGATGTCCTTTGTAAGCGTTTCATTTCTGTCGTTTTGTTTTGAGGCAGAATGATTAGACGGCCCCAAATCTCATCCCATTCCTCCGGGTCAAATCCACCCATACCACTTGTGGGGAAGAAAGTCAGTTCACCAAAAAAAGGCTTGCCCTCAATTTCATAGAAATCAACGCGAATAAAAGGAAAACCGGCAGAGAGCGTTGTCGCAAGTCTTCTCATCTCATCAAAAGATTGGGGCTTTGATGGCATAACATCAGCAAAGCCGTATTTTCTTGGTTCATGGAATGGCTGATGCCTCCAATCCATATCAAAGAAATCAATGGCCATCCCACTTTCACGATTGGATATTACCTGACAGTATGTAGGAATGCCATTAAAGCAGAAGAACTTATAATCTTTCAACCCGAATTCGCCATTTTGTTTGTCGTGCATATACTTCTCGGCAAGGATACGCGGTTTGACATCCTTATAAGGCCATTCCCCAAACAATTTGTAAATATTTCGTTTCATTGCCTTGTTTAACTGCTGTATGACATTTTTTCTATCCAAACGGCTTTTATCCTTACAAATCACAACACCTTTACTCCCGCCACCATTTGTCGTCTTTAATACGAACTGATTGGGGAGACTATCCCAATCAATAGCCTCGGCATTTTCCCATGTTCCTAATGTAGGGATGATGAATTGTTCGCCTATGATCTTGGACACGTACTCCTTTACGGCATGTTTGTCCACCATCGTAGTGTACTCAGGCTTACGGGAATAGAGTTTCAGCCATTGCAGCTTCTCACTGAATGTCTGGGGATTCTTCAAGTTGAGAGGCTTGTCCATTTGATGGTAATAGAATAGCCTTAAAAACAAACGGTCTGACAAGCAGCATCTAAACTTAAGCAATGCGGCTGGAATTATTTTTTTAGGATGATTGACGTAATAAAGAAATCGCATATCTTATTTACTTTTGTTTGATAAAAGGGAAGAGACCAATTTGTCGTAGCATTTCTGTACATAATATGCAAAACAAAGAGTGACGGGCAAGGCGAACAAGAACAAATAAAGTCCCAGCAGGGTTAAATCATCGGGATGGAAAATTTTGAGACACGCCCAATAAGTAAATCTATGGAACAGATAAGCAGACATGCTGACGTAGCTCAAGAAATGGACACATTTATTAGTTGCTGAAATTTTCTTCGATAAGAAACTGGCTACAATCACGAAGCAAAGGACACCGAAAAAAATCGTAGACCAGCGAAGTATGGAATGATGTACGACATCAAGTAGAGATAGCATTCCAACATAACTGACCAAAGCAAAAGTCATACCACCCCAACCCGTAAATTTCTGCAATTTCGACAAATCAAATAGAGCCAAGCAAGTACCCAATAAGTATAAAAAGAGATTGAAGACAAATCGCTTATCAACATAAATGAAAAGGGACATGCCTACAGATAGGGCCATTAAAAGAACAGAAATGGCAATGCGGGGCCATTTACGACTGGCCAACAATAGAGGACTGATCAGATAGAATATCATTATCATAGATATATACCATAATGTCAATGGTCTGCATGTTTTGTCCTGCACAAACGGGGATAGCCCCGTCAAAGCATTGACCGTTTGGCAGGAGTTGTTAAACCCAATACATAACAGGCATATTGCGGACAAAACAAACAGAGGATAAAACCTGACAAGCCGTTTCTTGTAAAAAAGCCCTACATCACTAAAGGAATGGAAGCAATACTTCCTACCGATCAAATATCCAGAAATCAAGGAGAAAGTTCCAAGACAAGACCACCCGATACAGTTGCCGAACGGGATGAGGAAAAGATAGTGTTCCTGTCCTAAATACTGTGACAGATGGATTATTCCAACAATACAGAACATGCAAAAACCTCGAAGAATGTCTATCGTTATATTTCTTTCCATTTAAATGATAATTAAATGATTACAATACTTTTTCAAAAAGATACTTTAACTTGTCTCTATGAGATTCACACAATATTTGGTTTTGAAGTTTCATCCTTTGCTTTTGAGACAGCAGCGACGGCAACCACCCACGTTTTATTGCAGCAATGACATACTTATTCCTGACAGGCTCGAATAACAACGCGACTGATTTCATGCAATCACTATAGTATTGCTCCGCGTATTTAACCAATAATGCATGATCAGTTATAATACTATTGAGCTCGTTTATCCTAACGTCATATTCGTTTAAGGGAAGCAATGTTATCTTCGCATTCCCATCACATTGCCTATAAGGATGAATGGCAAAGTCCGTTTCTGAGGAAGAGAAAGACAGCTCCACCATGTAGCCTTCGTTCCATATTCCCGAGGTCGCGTTGGGGTTGTCGAAGCAGAAGTTGCCCAAGCCATAGAAGACGGGCTTCCCCTTATAGACCTCGTAGCCGCTGAAGCAGTGCTGGTGGTGGTTCACCACGGCATCGGCGCCGGCATCGACGAAGAAGCGGTAGGTTTCCTGCATGCGGAGGCTGGGCAGCTGCCAGTGCTCGTGCCCGCCATGCACAATGACCAGCACATGGTCGGCTTTCGTGCGGGCTTCCTGGATGGCATAGTATTGCCTGACGGGATCCAATGGGTTGGCTCCGGCGGTGGTGGCTGTCGCTATCGAGAACTCATGCTCGCAGCAGTTGATGACGGCCAATGTCTTCCCGCCTATCGTTTTGTATAGCGTCTGCGAGGCTTCATCGGCATTCATGCCGCCGCCCACCGTCTCGATGCCAAGTTTTTTGCATGTTTCAAGGGTGTTGCTTACGCCTTTCGCCCCAAAATCAAGGAGATGGTTGTTGGCCAATGTGACGCAGTCGAAACCCGCCCATTTGACGGCTTCGACGCCTTTCGCCGAGCACTGGAGGTTGGGGCCTTTTTTCTCTATGGGCTGCTCGCCGCCCTGCGTAACCGGGCATTCGAGGTTCACGATGGAGAAACAGGCTTCCCCGACGATGTCCTTGGCATCTCCAAGCACTTCGGCATATTTGCCTTCCTCGCACAGTCTTTTTACGCGAGCCTGCGGACAGAAATCACCAGCTATGAGAACGTTCATTGTTGAGTTGTTGAGTTGTTGAATTGTTGAATTGTTGGTTCGAGGTAGTCAATTGTTGAGTTGTTGAAGTATTCTTCGGGCAATGGCTTCCGATGACCGGCCTGTTTCTTTCGTTCCGTAGAAACGGTTGAGCTTTCCGGCAATGGCCTGGTGGTCGTAGGAACGGAGTTTGGAAAGGATTTGGTTCAGCTCATCCTGGTTCTTGGCCACCAAATAGCCGGCCTCCTCGGGTTCGACCCAAAGGGAACGCTTCTGTGCCTTGTAGTAGTCATCCCTGTCGAAATGCGCCAACACGAGAGGCCGTCCGGTGAGGATGAAGTCGCCTGCGCAACTGGAGTAGTCGGTGATCAGCAGGTCGGATATCAACAGCAGGTCGGCCATGTCGGGATAGGAAGTCACGTCTTTATAGTTGACAGTTGGGAGTTGGGAGTTGGGAGTTGACAGTTGGGAGTTGGGAGTTGAGAATCCTTTCGAGAGGGAATGTGAGCGTATGAGGCATATCCATTTCTCGCCATCGGCTTCCAGACTCGCTATCGACGAAGGGATGTCAATGGCACACTGCTGGCTGCGTTCCTCGTCCCTATAGGTCGGAGCGTAAAGCAATATCTTCAGGTTGTCGGCAATGCCCAATTGTTGTCTCACCTTGGCAGCCTCGCCACCATATCTGCCGATGTTCACCAACTTGTCGTTGCGGGGCATACCTTCCACGATGACTTCACCTTCATAGTGCAGACCTTGCCGTGCTTTCTTGACGCCATAGTCGGAACCAGCCACAATCAGGTCGCAACGGTCCAAGTCATAGCCGCTGAATTTCTTGCTCTTGCTGTTCTCGCTAAGGTATCCGATGGCTTTGAGTCCCCTGTCGCCATGCCAGGTCTGGATGTAGAAGGTGTCGCGGCCTTTGTAATCACCGACATGTTTTTGGTTGACATAGTTCAGCACCCAAGCGTTGGCCCGAGCCTGTGCCTTCAATGCCAAGCGATGGGCAGGCGGCACGATGGTGACATAATCGGGCACATATTTCCTGAATTGCGGTTTGACCATCCAGACGATTTTCACGTCGGGAGCCATTTGGTGCAGGCATTCGCTGATGGCTCGCGGATTGTCGGAGTACTGGCCCCGGAACGAGGCGAAGAATACGCTCTTCTCCCCTCTCGGCCTGGTGACATGACAGAGGTACATGTACCCTTTCCGTACCCACTTCTTGATGATTGCAGTTGTTTTCATTTTTCACCCGGTTTTTTGCGATGTTGTTTCAGTCGATGACTTTTGTGCGTTCCTTGTCGCGGAGGATGGTGGAACTGACGCCTTCGGTGTGTTGCAGATAGACCACCTCGGCCCCCAAGGGCTTCAGGTCGGTTTCGGTCTGCCGCCATCGGTCGTTGCCTTTCCAGTCGTTGCCGATGAAGACGGCGTCGAAATGCAGCTGCTGCCAGGCATCGGTCTTGCTGAGCGTGTCGCACAGCACCACCTTGTCCACACAGCGCATCTCGGCGACGATGGCCGCACGGTCGTGCTCGTTGACAACGGGCACCTTATGTTTGTACTCGCTCACCAACTGGTCTCTGTTCACCCCGACAACCAACTCCTCGCATAGCTCTTTTGCCTGGTGGAGCAGGTTCAGGTGGCCGATGTGGAACATGTCGAATGTCCCTTGTGTGTATCCTGTCTTGTATTTTTTCATCAATTGTCAATTATCAATTCTCAACTTTCATTTCCAAACTCTACATTCCCCAAACCATGACGGTCTTCCCGTGATACTGGCAGGGCTTGTGCCAGATACGCTCATCCCATGACATTTCTTTCGTGCGGTCGAAGATGATGAGGTGCCCCTCATCAACACTGCCGACAGTGTCCATATAGTCGAAAGTCTGTCGCAGACCTTCATCGATGACCGTCTCCAAAGAGCCACGCTTGATCTTCAGTTCCAGCACGATGCGTTGCACGGGGCCGCCGTAACCGTCGGTAAGCGGTTTGCGGATGAGCAGGTCGGTCCGCTTGCGCCCTAATCCATACTCGCGATCAATGTAGCCACCACCGTTCACAATCCTTTGAAGATAAGCCTGGAGCAGCAGCTGTGGCCCTGCCTCGGCATAGTCGAACTTCTGGATCCAGGAGTCGGCGTTCTGCCGGAAGAACTGCTGGAAGTCCAGCAGCAGCTTCTCCATGTTGATGCTGTTGTCGGGGTTCTGGTACCACTGGGGCTGTTGCAATAGCCGTTGCTGTGTGCTGGCTGTCAGCTCTCGCGGTATGATTTCCCGATAAATGGCATTCGAGATACGGATAGGCTTGCCCCGTTCTTTGACCACAAGGCCCATGTCCTTGACATACAGGATGTCCTCGTCCGACATAACAGACTCGTCTAACTCATCGCTGTTGGCCAGTATGGGCTCTATGACCCGCTTCACGCGAGGCTCCTTCAGCTTGTCGATGAGGATGTCAATGTGGGTGTCGCGGCGATAGATGATTTGCTCCTCAGCGCGGTAAATCATCTCCGGTATAATACGTACCGAGCGGTCGCGGTTCTCCTTCATACGCATGGTCACCTCATATCCTAAGGCATTGACCAACCAAGGCTGGCCCTCGGTGGCTTCCCATATCACGGGGAAGCAGGCCTCGTCGAACTCCTGCCCTGTCTCGTCGGTATGCTGCTGGTAGAGCTGCCGAACCTCCTCAAAAGTGAAATTGCCAAGCCGTAGTGACTCTGCCTTGATGTTGAAGGCCGAGCCTCCCGTGACGATATCCTGGTTGGAAAGTACGATTCGATAGTCGCGCACGTCGCGCACGCCACAGAGTACGATGCTGCTGGGAAAGGCCTCGGGGCGGTTGGCGTAGCCCGAGCGGATCTGCCTGAGGATGCTGACCAACGAGTCGCCTACCAGGGCGTCAATCTCGTCGATGAAGAGTACCAGTGGCTTGGGGAGTGCTTCGCTTAGTCTGCGCAAGAACGTGGATAGCATGGCATCCTCGCCTTCATCCTGGACACCTTTCTTGACGTTTTGTGCGGTATCACCACCTACGATGAGCCTGACCTCTTCAGCGAGGGTATCAACGGTCGATTTCACCACGCTCTTCACGTTGTTCCTCGACGCCTGTCCGCCCTCCACGTTGGCATAGACGGCAATGAATTCGCCCCGCTCGTTCAGGTAGTCGCGCAGGGCAAGCATATACGAAGTCTTTCCCGTCTGCCGGGGGGCGTGAAGCACGAAGTACTTCCTCTGACGGATGAGCAAGAGAATGTCATCGAGGTTGAACCGACTCAGCGGGTCGATGGTGTATTGCTCTTTCGGGCGGTTAGGCCCTGCTGTATTGAAAAAACGTTCCATTGCCAATCTTTTCTTTCTTTCAGCTGTCTCTAAACTCTAAATTCTTTCTTTCAACTGACTCCAAACTCCAAACTCTAAACTTTATATTTCTCCGGTATCTCTTCCGGCCGCTTCGGGCGAACTTGGTTCAAGCCTTTCACCACGCTGTGGGAGGGCACGTCCTTGGTGACGATGGCGCAGGCTCCGATGGTGACGTCGTCACCGATGGTGACGGGGCCTATCACTGTGGCCTTGGAGCAGAGGAGGCAGTCGTTGCCAATCTTGGCATGCCAGCGGACGTGGTTCTTAATGCGGTCTTGATCGGAAGTGACTGCGGCCATGGCAACGAAAAAGGGATAAACCTTGCAGTTGTCTCCCACCTCTGCAGTCTTGCCTATGCGGATGCCCATTGGGTGGCGTATCTGGAAGTTCTTGCCAATCTTCACCGTGCAAGGTATTTTCAATTGGTATTTCTCCTGTAACTTATTCTCCATACGCTTGGCACGCTTGCGGTTGATGTAGCCACCCTTCTCGTAGAGGCGGCGCATTTTCCAGAACTTCCTTTCCACCTTACGGTCGTAGTTGCTGATGCAGAGGAGGTCTTCCAACCAGATTTTGAAGTCTTTTGCGATACTCATTTCTATTTTTATTGAATTTGTTGAGCAGATCCCTTTGTTTTATTCGATATTCCACTTTTCAATCCGACACTCATGCTGCTTTGTCTTCTTGTCATAGTTGATACCTACAAGAAGGATGTCGCCTGTGTAGTCGGCAACTGCCTGCGGGTAGTTGCGGGCCTTGATTTGGCTGATGGCGGCCTGTGTGCTTTTGTCGTATTTCAACTCAATGACCAGTGCCGACGACGAGACGTTCTTGCGGGGTATGAGTACCAGGTCGGCATAGCCTTCGCCGATGGGATACTCACGGTGGATATGATAGTCGTTGCGGGCGTAGTAATAGGCTATGCTGAGGACACAGGCCAGAGAGTTCTCGTCGTTATAGGAGAAAGCGCTGGTCTCGTCGCTGTGCATGGCTCGCAGCGTGCGTGTCACATGGTCGCTGTCGCCACGAAGGGTGGCCTTGAGCAGTGCTTCCGATTGGTTGATTGCCTTGACTACCAGCCCCCACTTGTTCTCTTCCACGGCGTTCAGCAGTTCGTCGCCCACCTCCTTGTTCGGCACATAGCACTCGCTGCGTCGCCAATCGAACGACAAGTAGCCCAAGTGGATGAGCACAGTCAGCACATCGTCCTTGCTGCGAACAATTGACATGTCATTTTGGAACTTGGTGGGATTTACCTTTACACGCACGCCCCCCAACATGTCGATGATATCATCCTTCAATCCTTCGAAATTCATGCCAATGTAATGGGTCACGGCATCAAAAGAGCCGGTGGAAGCCCAGAAACTGCGGCATCGGCCAGCGTCAACAGCCTGCATGACGCTGTTGGGATTGAACATCGACATCTCATCGCCTATCTGGTAGCCGTCATACCATTTCTCCAGTTCGTCAAAGTCCACGTCATGCTTTTTGGCGAGGGCAATGACTTCGTCCTTAGTGAACCCGAAATAGCAGGCCATCTTGCGGGGCTCCACCATAGAATATTCTATGAAATTGTTCAGTGCAGACTCTGTCTTGTACTTCTTGATGGGCAGTATACCTGTCATATACACCCCGGCAAGAGCTTGGATGGCAGTGACATCCTTGAACATACGACGAAGCCAATCCACATACTTGTCCATGGCTTGTGGCTTGCCTGCATACATGCGGCACGGTGCGTCCCACTCGTCAATGATGATGATAAAACGCTCACCTGTCTTACCTGCCACACGCAACAGAAAGTCCATCAGGTCGTCATCGCTCTTCACTGGAATGTCAGGATAAGTGGCTGCAATCTCTTCCTTTACCCTCTTCTCGATCTCGCCCACCACATTATCACCGTCATTTCCCGACGTGAATCGGGTCATGTCAAGATAAATGACGGGATATTTGTTCAGATGCTCCTCAAACGAGGGATGGTTGGCAATCTCCAAGTCTGCGAACAGGTTACGCGAGTCGCACGAGTGGTCATAGTAGGCCTGAAGCATTTCCGCCGCCATTGTTTTTCCAAAGCGTCGGCTACGAGTGACGCAACTGAAGCAATTCCGAGTAAACAGCGTGGAGTTGACGACTGATATGAGTCCTGATTTGTCAACGAACTCGCTATTACGGATTCGCCTGAACCCTTCGTTTCCCTTATTGATGTATATGCTCATTTCTTCTTCGTTTTTCGTTTCAGTTTCTTGGTGAAGGGTTCGATGGTCGTATGGAACAACTGATAAGCCTCGGGGCGGAACAGCAGCGACCATCCCACATACAGCGCCATAAAAACGACAAGCTTCAGCGCCCCGTCGGCATAGAGCGACAGGGAACAGAGCCTCCCGGCGAAGTAGGACACAGCGGCAGCAAGCAGAGAGGCTATAAAAACGGGCAAGATGTCGAGCATCTGACTTTGCCAACGGTAGCCGATATGCTTGGACACAAGCCAGATGTTAATGAAATAAGAGAACCACGTGTTCACCACCATACCAACCAGCAATCCTTTCATGCCATAAAACAACAGGCCCGCGATGACAAAGAGGATGCCCACGGCTCGCTTGATGAAGGTCCAGACGAACATCGTCTTGCTTTTGCCGATGGCGGCCACCGACTGGTAGTTCACGGACTGCAAGCTATAGGCAAGTCCGGCGATGCAAAGCACCTGGAAATAAGGCACGCTGGCTGCCCATCGGTCGGAATAGAGCAAGGTGAAAAGCGGCTCGGCGCACAGCAGCAGTATGAACATCAGCGGGAAGGTGACATACGACAACGTCATCGTGATTTTCTTGATCATGTTGCCCAACATGGCCTTGTCGTCCTGCGCTTCGGCATAAAGGGGGTAAGTCACTTGCGACATCACTTTGGAGATGCTGGTCGAGGCAAGGCGCTCGGTGGAGTTGGCCTTGGAGTAGTAGCCCATGGTGGAGGCGTTATAGAACCTGCCAATGAGCAAGCCCTGAATCTGCTGGCCAAACTGATTCAATAGCTGCGTCAGGAACATGTAGAATCCGAAGCCGAAAAGCTCGCGGAACGATTGCCACGAGAAAACCCACTGCGGACGCCACTTGACGTAGAACCAGAAAACAAGGGCCGGAATCAAAGCCGTCAGTATGTTCTGCGCCACCAACGCCCAAACGCCAAAACCCTTATAGGCCATGACGACGGTGACCGTCAGCGCGGTAATCGAAGTCAGGATGGTGACGATGGAAAGCACCTTGAAGTTCAGTTTCTTCTGTAGCTGGTTGCGCTGCACGATGTTGAAGGCATAAACGAAAAGCACTAACCCCTGAACCCTCAATACGTTGCTCAACAGGGGGATGCCATAGAACCTTGCAATGGCGGGAGCCGACAGGAAAAGCACGGCATAGAGCACCACCGACAGCCCCATGTTCCAGAAGAAGATGGTGGAATAGTCGGTCTGTGTGGGATTCTTTTTCTGGATAAGGGCTGAGCCGAAGCCGCCGTCAATCATCGACTCGGCCAGAACCATGAAAATCATCAACATGCCGATGCAGCCGTAGTCGTAAGGTGTGAGCAGTCGCGCAAGGATGATGCCCGAGACGAACTGGATGAGCATCGTCGAATAGCGTTGCACCGCCGACCAAGCCATGCCTTTGACGGCTTTCTGTTTCAAGCCCTGCTGTGTCATTTTTGAATAGCGGTTGGTGAATAGTAGTTTTTATACCACTCTGCAAACTTCCCAAGCCCCTCTCTCAGTGTGGTTTTCGGCGTGAAGCCGAAGTCGCGTTCCAAGGCCGTGGTGTCGGCATAGGTGACAGGCACATCGCCGGGCTGCATGGGCACTAACTTTTTATGTGCTTCAAAATCATAATTCTGCGGCAACAAGCCAGCTCTCAGCAATTCTTCTTGAAGTGTCTGCACGAAGTCGAGCAAGTTCTCAGGCTGGCCACCGCCAATATTGTAAATGGCGTATGGCGGCACTGGCAGGCCGTCGTCGCCCGTCTTTCGCTCTGGAGCGCCCTTCATCACCCGCAAAACGCCCTCCACGATGTCGTCGATGTAGGAGAAGTCGCGGCGGCAGTTGCCGTAGTTGTATATCTGAATGGTCTCACCCTTCAGCAGTTTTTCTGTGAAGCTGAAATACGCCATGTCGGGACGGCCTGCCGGACCATACACTGTGAAGAACCGCAATCCCGTTGAGGGAATGTCGTAGAGCTTGCTGTAGCAATGCGCCATCAGCTCGTTGCTCTTCTTCGTCGCGGCATACAACGACACAGGGTTATCCACCTTGTCGTCGGTGCTGAAAGGCACTTTCTTGTTGCCGCCATACACGCTGGAGCTGCTGGCATAGACAAGATGCTGCACGGGATGGTGGCGGCAGGCTTCGAGGATGTTATAAAACCCGATGACGTTGCTTTCGATGTAGGCGTCGGGGTGCTCGATGCTGTAGCGGACACCTGCCTGGGCGGCAAGGTTTACGACAATGTCGAATTGGTACTCATCGAAGAGCCTTTCGATGAAACCATGGTCGGCAATGGAGTGTTTAACTATTTTACAATCAGTCGAATGAATAGGTTTTATGGAAATATGCTTCTCGGCGACAAGGTTCAAGCGATACCTCTTGAGGGCGGGATTGTAGTAGTCGTTAAGGCTGTCGATTCCCACTATGACGCCACCCTTCATTTCATCCAGTAGCCTCATTATCAGGATTGCTCCGATAAAGCCGGCGCAGCCTGTCACCAGAATCTTCTTATTGTTAAGGTCAATTTCTTTCATCGACGTTGAGTGCGTGGTTTTGGCGGCAAAAGTAGAGAAAAAACACCCTACTGTCAAGTATTTTTTTACCTTGGGTTGACACGCCATGAGTTTTGAATCAGTTGGGTTGCAGGACTATTGGGTGTGCCATAAAAGCAAAGAGCGCAAGTTTCAATCACTTGCGCTCTTTGCGGTCCGGACGAGACTCGAACTCGCGACCTCCTGCGTGACAGGCAGGCATTCTAACCAAGCTGAACTACCGGACCAGCCTGAAAAAGAACTCTATTGCTTTGCTTTGCGGGTGCAAAAGTACAACATTTTTCCGAACCGGCAAGCATTTTTTTCGTTTTTTTTCAACTATTTTTGTCGATTTGTATTTATATCGTTGATTTACAATAGTTTATAAATACAAAAAAATTCCCATAAAGCCAACCCGACATCAATTCTTCGTCAGCTTCTGGAAAGCCTCCTCGATGCTCAAGTCCTCTTTCTGCAACGTCTTGATGATGAGGCCACGTTCCACCGACCAGCGCATCAGGTTGGCGCGGATGTCGGCGTCGCCCTGCGGCTCAAGGATCCAGTGGTTGGCCTTCACTTGCTGCACCTTGCTCACCATCGGGATGCTGCGCAAGAGGCTTTCGCTCACCTCGCTTTCAAACTCCACGACGACGACGTTGCTGGCCGCGTTCTCCTGTTTCAGGTTTTCGATCTTGTCGTCGGCCACCACCACACCTTTGTTGATGATGATGGCGCGCTCGCAGATGGCCTCCACCTCCTGCATGATGTGGGTCGAGAGCAGCACGGTCTTCTCCTTGCCGAGGCTGCTGATGAGGTTGCGGATGTCGATGAGCTGGTTGGGATCGAGGCCCGAGGTGGGTTCGTCGAGGATGAGCACCTGCGGGTCGTGCATCATGGCTTGGGCGAGGCCCACACGCTGGCGGTAGCCCTTCGAGAGGGCCCCGATTTTCTTGTGCGCCTCAATGCCAAGTCCCGTCTCCTCGATCATCGCCTCGATGCGCTTGTGGGCGGCTTCGCCTTTCATTTGATGCACGCCAGCCACGAACTCAAGGTATTCGCGCACGTACATGTCCAAGTAGAGCGGATTGTGCTCAGGCAGGTAGCCCACGATGCGCTTGACGGCCATCGGGTCGTCGATGACGTCGTGGCCTTCCACGCTCACCGTGCCCAAGGTGGGCGGGATGAAGCAGGTGATGATTTTCATCAGTGTCGACTTGCCCGCTCCGTTGGGACCGAGCAGTCCGACGATACCTTTATTGACGGTGAGCGAAACGTCGTTGAGGGCGAGTTGCTCGCCGTAACGCTTGGTGATATGGTTGATTTGGATGGACATGGTTCTGCAATTATGGCGGCAAAGGTAGCAATTTTGGAAAAACGTGAATGTATATTTGTGATGATTTATTTTTGCTATTTTTGCAACCATGAAACGATGTTTGTTTATAGGGATGGTTCTGCTGGTGGCTTTGGCTTCTTGCAACAGCCCACGGCGTGAGGCTCGGCAGATGGTGCATCGTGCTGAGCAATTGTTTGATACGGACCCTGATAGCACCGTGGCTTTGATTGATAGTGTGTTGCACATGCCTGTCTATTTTAAAGAGAAGCACCGTATGGATATGGCACTGCTGCAGGCCGAAGCCCTCTTTGGCGACCGTGGGCAAGAGATTCCGCCGCTGATGGACGACGAGTTTTTTGACGACAAGCCCTTCCTCAGCACCAGCCCTGAACTGGAGCGTGCTGCCGATTACTATGCCCGCAAGAAGAAATTCGATAAGGCCGCTCACGCCGCGCTTTATAGTGGATTCGTGCAACTCCACTATAACGACAAGGCTGATGCCATACGTTCGTTCAAAGATGCGGAACGGTATGGAGAACTTGCTAAGGATAGTCTCGCTATGGCACAGGCGGAATTCAGGATGGGAAAGTTGTTGTTTTTTGATGGTATGGAGCTGGAAGCTCTCGCCATTTTGAGAAAAGCCATGGACAATTTTGGCAGTCGTAATGTTGATAAGGCTATAAATATGAACATGATGGCGGTATGTTATATGGTGAGCGGTGACCATGAGAATGCAGAAATCTGCTTTCAACAGAGTTTGATGTATGCAAGGGAAAGTGATATTGACAAATTGAATCGGAAAATCTTGAACAACTATGCGGTACTATATCAATTGCAGAATGATTATAAACAGGCTCTTGCTTGCCTCAAACTTATTGATAGAGAACCAAATCTTGATGAAACGGAATTACTTCTTCTTTACATGAACACGGGTGATGTGTTCGCTGAGATGCAAGTAATGGATTCAGCTGCTCTTTACTACAAATGTGTAGATTCCCTTCTGCCTCATGCCCATGTGAAAACGGAAACCAAAGTTTCAGCGTACAACTCTCTTTCTCGGTTTGCGGAAAGCCAACACAACGATTCTTTGGCTCTCCACTATTGGAAACATTATAACGATTGTCTTGATGAGGTTAGGAGCTTTCGGGAACATAACAATTTATATGGAATCCAACAGAAATATGATTATGATTCTATGCAAAATGCGATGAATCAGAAAATGATACGAAGACAGCGCATTATCATTGTCTTGAGCATGTTGGCTGCGTTGGTGTTTTTGGCTTTTGCCGTATCTAAGATACGTTTGGCCCAATCCAGAAAGCAAGAAGCCGAAGCCAAAGACAGCCTCTTCCTTTTCATGCAACAGCACAAAGAGCTCCAAAAAAAACACGAAACCAGCGTAAAAACCGTATCCGACTTGTCCATGATGCAGGAATCCAACAAAAAGGATTACCAAGAGTTGGCCCAAAAATACAACGAAACCGCAGAGGCTTGCACGAACTATGCCCGTCAGCTTTCTGAAGCGCTTAATAAGGAAGCACTTGTTATACAAAAGATGTGCATCTTCAAAAACAATCAGAGCAAGAAAAGCTGTTTGAAGGATTTGGAAGAAGCTGTTTTTGGCGACGAGGGCAGATGGGAAGCCTTGAAAAAAGTGTTTGACTCTCTTTATCCGGAAGTAAGGGAAAAACTAATGATCCAACATCCTGAGCTGACAGAAGCGGAGATAATAGATTTTATCTTGTCCTTCTTTGGAGTTTCACGACAGGAAGAAGCCGATATTTTTGGCACATCGATTCATTCAATAGACAAATTGCGCAACAATGCCAAGAAAAAACTGAGTAAGGCCCCGTATGAAGGGCGAGAAAGGTCTTTAAAAAGCCGTGATTCGGTCTGAAAACAGCCTATAAAGTTCGTAATTACGCCAAGAATAGTTCGTAAAAAAGGAATATCACATTCTTCATTTTCAATGTGTTATCCAAAAAAAAGTTCGTAAAGGCGTTTTGATGCCTGTTTTTTCATAGTATGTTTGCACTGTGAATTTACACAAACAATTGTTTTATCATCCAAACATTTGAAACTATGAAAAAACGAATCCTTTTTCTCACCGGCATCTGTGCCATTGGCTTCTTCGTTTGTAAAGCCCATGCCTCCGTTCCACACCATCCTCAGCAAAACAATATCAATGTGGAAATGGAAGACAACCACATTCCAAGCGAAGCTGAAAAAATCAAGTTGCAAGGCAAACTGAATTACAATGTTGGCCCCGACGACATTGAAGCGGGAGCCACGGAAACTGCCGTTTACATCTACTTTAACCAAAGTTGCGGCAATGTAAACATTTCGCTCTTCAATGCAGAAGGCAACCTTTGTTATAGCAGCGTGGTAAACACAGGAGTACAACAAATGGTCGTCATTCCGATTATGGGCAACAGCAACGGCACCTACACCGTGGTGCTTGACAACGCTAACGGCTATGCCGAAGGCGATTTCGAAAGGCAAAACAATTAAATGCCAGTAATAATCAAATAAGAAAACCGTTAAAAAGATGAAGAACGCAATTCATACGTGCCTCTTTTGGCGGCTGGGGAAGAACAAGTTTATTCGGCTTGCCGCCACCGATGCCTGACTTGGCATTGGCTTCTGCATGGGTGGTAATCATCCGACATGCGGAAGGCTCGACAGAGTTGGCGTTATGGCGAGGAAAGCATTCTCCCGCTTTACCACAATGGGCTTTGCCTATGAGGGGAAAATTAACTGAGTACTAAATCATAAAAATGAACTAAAATGAAGAAATTAGTAAGAAAAACCATGTTCGTCCTGTCTTTCATGGGACTGTTCACTTTTGTTGCACCGAAACAGGCGAAGGCAGCGCCTCCAGAATACCCGCGTACTGTTGAAGTTTGCTGTGACGATGGTACGTGCCACTACTGCGTGTGCGAATATGAAGGGCAGGAGAAAGAATGGAAAGAGGTATTATGCCCAGCAAGTAATCAAGGAGACGTATGATTCCAGCCAGGGGAGGACTAAGAATACCACAAATTCCGTCCTCCTCTGTTGTAACAACAACACAGAAAAATGCAAAATGAAATGACAAAACGAGTGCTTTTACAATTGGTTTTCGTAACCTTGTCTGTAGGAGCTTTTGCCCAATCTTATCGTGAGAAATACGACTCGCTTGATGTGGCAAGGATAGAGGTCTTGTATGACTTGACTTTCAGGGAAGACAGTTTGCGTCTTGACATGGCACGTAAGGAAAGGATGATTCTGCTTATTGGCAGCAAGATGTCTTCTTTCCAAAGCTACAACGAATATAGAGTCGCACCGATTGAGTTCCAAAAAAGGCAAGAGGGAACTTATTACGAATGGTTTAACTCCAAAGAAGCCTCTGGATACAATAGTAGGTTTTTCTACCAAGTGTACAAGGATTTCTCTAAGGGAAAGGTGTCGTTTTACGGCCCTGTGTTTCTTACGGGAAAGTTTTTCTACGAAGATGGTTTGTGTGCATTTGACTGGGAAATAATGGATGACACCTTGCGAATTGAAGACTATTTGTGCCAGAAAGCAGTGTGCCATTATGGAGGTCGCACTTGGGTGGCTTGGTTCACGGATGAGTTGCCCTTCAACGATGGGCCATGGAAGTTCTGCGGGCTTCCAGGGTTGATTCTTAAGGTGGCGGACAGCCGTGAGCATTATTGCTTCGATTTCATCTTGGTATGCCCTCCAGATGCAGGCCGATGCATCGAACGGTTCAATGATGTTTATACAGAGACCACGCGGAAGGGGTTCTTCAAGATGGAGGACGATTTACGCGAAAACATCATGAGCCATTTTGACGAGCGTACCAGTTTGGAGGCCCAAAGAAGGGCGTACAACACCATGAAATCCCGCAACAACCCCATCGAACTCGACAGGAAATAGAAAAACTCGCCAAAATCACACAATAAAACTTGACAACACCAAAGTGTTTCGTATTTTCGCCTCGTAAACAAATAAATCCTATAACTATGAAAAAAAATGTATTAGCCCTACTATTGTTGGCTTGTGCAATCACAAGCCAAGCCCAAGGACCGGACAATGAAATCCAAGTCCTTGATGATGCCAAACTGAAGGTCATATACAGATTGACCTATATAGAGGATACGAACCAACTTGCGCATGTGGACAAGGAAAAAATGATACTGCTTATCGGAAACGACGTCAGTTGGTTCCAAAGCTATAACCACTATCGGATGGACCACGTCGTCCGACAGAAACGGCAAGAAGGAACACTTGACGCATGGAGGAAAAGCGGCGAGGGAATGCGCTACGCAAGCAAACTGACGTATTCCGTCTACAAAAACTACCCAACGGGAAAAACCACGACGACAGATTTGCTTTCGATGACCTATCAGTGGTGCCTGTATGAAGAGCCTTTGCCCGACTTCCAATGGGAGATCATGGAAGACACGACCGAGATTATAGGCTTTCATGCCCAAAAAGCCGTTTGTGATTTCGGAGGCCGCACATGGGAGGCTTGGTTCGCCGAGGAATTGCCATTCAACGACGGCCCTTACAAGTTCTCGGGCTTGCCGGGCCTGATACTGAGCATTGCCGATACGCAAAACCATTATCGTTTTGAGTTGGTTTCCGTTGAAGCTCCAGACGCTGGCACGAAAATTGAGTTCGAAGAACAAGAATACATGAAGACGACCAAGGAAGATTTTTTCGGCGCATCTACCAACGACGTGGACAACATTGTGGATGAAGTGATGGGTTCCATCACAACGAACGGGTCCGAGGATGCAATGAGAAGAAGAATTTATGAAATTATTAGGTCAAAGAACAACCCCATTGAAAGAGGTTTGTGATATAAAACGAAGAAATTTCCGTTGTAATTAGAAAAATAGTTTTATCTTTGCGGCGTTAATTCAAAAACAAACCACGCAATGAAAACAAGACTCCTATTATTAATGGCTACGGTCGCCTTTGCCTTGCCGATGTGGGCGCAATGGGGCGAAGATATCGACACGCTTTGCCCAGCCCAACTGATGGTGATGTATGAACTCACTTATCGCGAGGACACCAACCATCTCGACCGTGCAGGAAAAGAAAAGATGATGCTTCTTATCGGAGAAGGAATCAGCTACTTTGAAAGCTACAATTCGTATCGGAGCACTAGGAAAATAAGGGAGATAATGAATAAAGGCATAAGGGAAATTCATGTGCAACCCGAGGATATTGCCCGTTACATTTACAAAGTTTTCAAGAACCATCCCCTTGGAAAAATCACCATGATCGATAATGTTTTTATGACGGGAGTGTTCCTGTATGAAGAGGATTATCCCTGCATGACTTGGGAATACACTGCGGACACTGCTATCATTGCAGGGCAATTCACGCAAAATGCGACTTGCGATTACGGAGGCCGCACTTGGGAAGCTTGGTTTGCGCCTGAACTGCCTTATCAGGAAGGCCCATACAAATTCTGCGGTCTTCCAGGTCTTATTGTGAAGATTGCCGACACGCAGAACCATTATTGTTTTGAGATGGTCTCGGCGGAAATTCCCGAAGACATGTTCATCGTATGGGAAAACAGGGATTATGTGGAGACGACGAAGAAAGCCTTTTTCAAAGCCTACGACGACAACTTGGCCAACATCGTTGAAAACGCCTTGCCCAACATCCTCGATGCCGACAAGAGCGACATTCAGAAAAAGCTATATTATTACGCAGTTACGAAGAACAACCCCATCGAACTCGACAGGAAATGAAACTGCGTTGGCTGCATATCATTTTGTTTTTGTTGTTAGGCAATGTCTTGTCGGCGCAAACGGTGCTCACGGGCACGGTGAAGGACACCGAAGGCGAGACCTTGCCCAATATCAAGGTGTTGGCCTACAAGGCGGGCAGCCGTGTCATCGTGGCCTACGCGGGAACGGACAACGACGGTCGCTACAGCCTTTCGGTCAACGCCGAAGCTGACAGCCTCGATGTGGCCACCTCGTCGCTCTTTTTCGACAAGCAGACCAAACGCATCGCCAACCGCAGCCAGACGGTGGATTTCATGCTTCGCGAAGAGGTGCAGGAACTGAAAGGCGTCACCGTGCGCGCCCGCAGCATCGAGCAGAAAGGTGACACGCTGGAATACATCGTCGGCTCTTTCGTGCAGAAACAGGACAAGAGCATCGAGGACGTGCTGAAGCGGATGCCCGGCATCGAGGTGGCCGACGACGGCAAAATCACCTACCAAGGCCTGCCCATCCAGAAGTTCTACGTCGAAGGCATGGACCTGATGGGCGGGAGCTACGCCGCCGTCAGCAAGAACCTGCCGCACCAGTCGGTGTCGTCGGTCGAGGTGTACGAGAACCACCAGCCTATCAAGATGCTTGAAGATAAGGTCGAGTCAGAACAGGCCTCCATCAACATCAAGTTGGCCAAGGACGTGGCCCTCACCGGCACGGCCAAGTTGGGCTTGGGTGCGTGGCCCTTCCTTTGGAACGCGAACCTCACGCCCATGCTCTTTTCCGGCAAGGTGCAAATGTTGGCCGCCTATCGCACCAACAACACTGGCGACGACCTGACAATGTACACACGGATGCTCACCATGCAGCAATTGCAAGGCGAGCGGCCAGCCAAGTTGGGCAATGAATTGGGCATCAAGCAGGCCAGTATGCCGTTGTTCAACACGAACCGTTATTTGGACAACCACACGCACCTTATCAATTTGAACACGCTATTTCCCGTTAGCGAAAACACCACCTTGCGCGTCAATCTCTATTACCTCAACGACTTACGCAAGCAGTCGGTCAGCCAGAGCAACACCATTTATCTCGCCGCCGACACCTTGGCCTACACCGAGCAGATCGACAACCGCCTGCGCGACAACCAACTCTTTGGCACCATCACGCTCAACCGCAACGACAAGGCCTATTATTTGGACGACAAACTCAACTTCTCCAAGGCTTGGGACAACGCCCTCGGCCTCGACGTGAACAACGGCCTGCCCGTCAGCCAAACGCTGAAAACGCCCGCCCTTTCGGTCGACAACGACTTGCGACTCATCATCCCCGTCGGGAAAAGGATGCTCGACATCACCTCATGCATCGGCTACGGCCAAACGCCCCACCGCCTCGAGGTGGAGCCTGGCCAGTTCGCCAATCTGCTCAACGACAGCCTCGGCTATGCCAAGACCACCCAAGAACTGAACACCCGACAATACTTCGCCGACCATGCCGTCAGCGCCATCTTCACGGCGGGCCGGTTCACCATCCGCCCCAAGGCAGGCTTCCTTTTCGTGCAGCGGCACATCACCTCTCAACTGACCTTAAGCGACGGCGAAGCCGACTGGCAAAGCGCAATGGCCGCCGATGCGCAAGTGCGGCGGCGCAACGTGAAGCCCTACCTCACCGCAGAGGTCGAATACAAGCGCAACCGCTTCAGTGCCGGCATGGACTTGCCTTTGGCCCTGCAATCCGTCGCGGTGCAGAGCGAATCCGACGGCGACCAACTGACCAAGTTGCTTTTCAATCCAAGCCTTTGGAGCCGCCTCAAGCTCGGCAACTTCTGGACCCTCAACGCCTCGGCCCGTTTGAGCCACAGTATCGAGAACTACGACACTTGGATGGACGGCTATCTCCTCACCGACTACCAAGACTTGGTGCTGCGCAAGGCACCGCTCTCGTTGTCAAGAACCGTTTCGGGCAACATCGGGACGCAGTTCAAAGAACCGTTCATTTCCCTCAACGCCGACTTGCGCTACGGCATCGGCCTCACGCACAGCGAAAACATGTACCGCTACGAAATAGTGGAGGGCGGCCTCAGCACCTTGCAAGTCGTTTCGATGCCCAACAACCGTTTCTACCAAACCCTGAGCGGCAGCGTGAAGAAATACTTTTCTCCCATCCGCACCAGTATTGGACTGAAAGGCAACCTTTTAGACTCGCGTGGCGTTTCGGTGGTCAATGGCGCATTAATGAACACGGAAGCCTTGTCTTACAGCCTATCTCCCTCGGTTATGGTGAAAGTGACGGATTGGCTCAATGTGGACTACTCGCTGAATTACAATAAATTGTATTCGTTCATCGACGGCCAAAGACGCAGCGAAATCACCTATTGGCGGCATTTCGGCAAGGCCTTCGCCTTCCTGAAACGTAACCAGACCGTGAGCCTTACGGCGGAATACTATCGCCACCAAGGGCAAAACTACCTGTTTGTGGATGCCAGCTACGAGTTTTCCATCAAGCAGCCCAAGCTCGACTTCGAGGTGCGCTGGAACAACATCTTCAACAGCAAGCGGTACGTTTCCTATTATTCGGGAGCCTTCTCGGTGCAGGAAACCATCTATACCCTCCGCCCGATGGAGGTTTTGGCCTCGGTGAGGTTCAGGTTTTGAAGAGTCTCGCGTCCCGGAGTCTCGTGTCTTGCGTCAAAAAAAATCAATTAATGTATTGTTGGTATTCAAAAAATCCGTACTTTTGCGGCCTCGTTCATTCATCCAAAACTGTCTCTGGTTGGTTCTAACGCGTTGATTTTCGGGCGAAAGGGAATTAATGCACAAAAAAGTTGGAGCGAATCGGAGAAAGATGTAATTTTGCACGCCCTTAAAAAAGGTGGTAATTTATTGAAATTGGATAAAACAACAAACAACAAAAAATGGATTACTTAAGCTACAAAACAGTAAGCGTCAACAAGGAAAACGCCAACAAGAAATGGTATGTGGTGGACGCTGAAGGTCAAATCCTGGGTCGTTTGGCCTCACAGGTTGCCCAGATTCTGCGGGGCAAAAAGAAGGCATGCTTTACTCCCCACAGCGATTGTGGTGACAATGTCATCATCATCAATGCAGAAAAAATCGTCCTGACTGGAAACAAGATGGACCAAAAGTACTACATGCGCTACACGGGCTATCCGGGCGGCCAACGCATTCGCACCGTCAGCGAGCAATTGAAGAGAAAGCCCGCTTTCGTTCTCGAGCACGCCATCAAGGGAATGCTCCCGAAGAACAGGCTCGGCAACGCCATCTTCAAGAACCTCTACGTCTATGAAGGTCCCGACCACAAACACGAGGCACAACAGCCCATCGAACTCAAGATCAACACAATTAATAAGAATAAAGACTAATCATGGAAGTTATCAACGCTTTAGGTAGAAGAAAGACCGCCGTCGCCCGTATCTACATGAAGGCCGGCAGTGGCAACATTACGGTGAACAAGCGCGACTACAAGGAGTATTTCCCGACGAGCATCCTCCACTATGTGGTTGAACAGCCTATGATGCTGACCGAAACCCTCGGCCAATACGACATCAAGGTCAACCTCGACGGTGGCGGCATCAACGGCCAAGCCGAGGCCCTCCGCCTCGCCATCAGCCGCGCCTTGTGCGAAATCAACCCCGAGTATCGCCCCACCCTCAAGGCCAAAGGCTTGATGCGCCGCGACCCGCGCATGGTCGAGCGTAAGAAACCCGGTCAGCCCGGTGCCCGTAAGAAGTTCCAATTCAGCAAACGTTAAGCCCTCTGAAGCCAAGCGATTTTGTTTAGTATCCAAATTGCTGAGATTCTTGTCAAGACTACTCGGCGATTGTATTTAGCGAATGTAAACATTAAAAAGAAAACAACACATGACACAAGTAACATTTGAAGAACTGCTGGATGCCGGTTGCCATTTCGGCCATCTGAAGAGAAAATGGAATCCGAACATGGCTCCCTATATTTTCATGGAGCGCAATGGCATCCACATCATCGACCTTTATAAGACACAAGCCAAGATGGACGAGGCTGCAAACGCCCTCTGCCAACTGGCCAAATCGGGCAAGCGCGTCCTCTTCGTGGCCACCAAGAAGCAGGCCAAGGACGTCGTCGCCGAACTCGCCCAAAAAGTCAACATGCCTTACGTGACCGAGCG
>JAFSJF010000035.1 GCA_017439405.1 Bacteroidales bacterium | reverse complement strand
TGTACCTTTGCGTCTCGTTAAGATGTTGCATCTTGCTTTTGTTTTGGAGACCGCAAATGTGGCATTTTTTCCATTAATCCCGTCACTCTTGGCGGGGTTATTTGTACCCTCCTTTTATAACTTTCTAAGTTGAACTTATAAACGCATCCTGTCCCTAATATTCCACAGCGCCGTCGGCGATGTTTATGCAAGGTATTCCAAGCTCTTCGGCTTTGGCTGTCCAGCGTTGGGCCAAATAACCCGGCACGGAGCCGTCGATAAGGAGCAAGCGTGGCTCGTAACCGTTTACAACAGACTGCAAATCAGGTTTCTGTCTTCCGCAAACCAACAGATAATCGACAGGTAAGCGATACGAAAGGCTGTCTATCACGGCTTCGTTGTCGTTCCAAAGGGCCAGCAGCTTGCCGTTGAAGGAGACGAGGTTCTGCCGCTTGCGCAAAAACGGCCCTTCGAAGTCTTCGTCAAGGCCGACCGTCTCGGGATGCGCCGAGAGATTTCGCCGCGACCAAAAGCCACTCATGCTGTAGTCCACAGTGGCTTCGTCATCCGTCAGGGTGCTGTCGGCCAAGAGGACATGATTTGCGCCTTTGATGAAATCGACAGCCGTGTGCTTGCGCAAGCTGAAAAAAACGACGCTGTCTTGTCTGTCGGCGGAATAGATCCTGATCGTGACGGAAACCATGAATAGCAACAAAGAGCAAAGCAAGCCTATCAAAAGTCGGCGTTTCTGCATGGAGACTCCCAACAGCAGCAGCACAAAGCCAACGAGCAGTAGGGCGAATTCCAATGGGTTGATATACAGTCCCTTGATGACGGAGAAAGGTAGGCTTTCAATCCATGAGACAATCTGGTTCATCACAAAGATTGCCCCCCAAACCATGTAGCCGAACAGTACATTGACGTAAGGGATCCACGAGACCAGGAGCAGCAACATGCCGCCCATGACCACGATAAACGAAATTGGAGTCAAAAAGAGGTTGCTGATCCAGAAATAGGTGGTGAACTGGTTGAAATAGAACAAGGTAAAGGGCATGGTGGCGACTTGAGCGGCCAAGGCAACCGCAGTGATGTCCCAGGCTTTGTCCAACAGCTTGCTTCTCAAATAGATAAGGTTGTAAATGGGGCGTTGCAGCACTACGATGCCTATGACCGCTGTATAGGACAGCAGAAAACCGATTTCAAACAAGTTGTTCGGGTTTAGGCACAGCAAGACGAACGCAGATGCCGCTATTGAGTTGATAATGAATCCCTTGTTTCTTAATATTTCTCCGATGATGACAAAGCTGATCATCATGGCGGAACGTAGGATGGACGGCGAGAGTCCTGCGAGGAGGGCATAGAACCAGATGAGCAGGAGCAAAAAGATGTTTTTCAGTGTTTTTTGCCATTTTTTTCGGTCGAGAAAGCCCAAAAGGAATGACGCGAGCAGGTAGATGATCCCGACGTGCATTCCCGAAACGCATAGGATGTGCATGGAGCCGGCGGCCACATAGTTCTTGCGCACGTCGTCGGCGAGGCTGTCGTCGTAGCCAAGCAAGATGGCCGCAGCCACGCCAAATTCCTTGTCCTTCACTCCACAACGCTGCAAGGAGGCGAGCAACTTGTCGCGGAAGCGGAACGAAAACGCATACAGCGGATTGGCTCTGTTGACTTGCAAATCAATCCAATCCGATTCTTTTAGAAAGACCTGTCCGGTGATACCCTTGCGCAAAAGGTGGGAGCGGTAGTCGAACTCGCCTGGGTTTTTGGGCGGTTCCACTTTCCCGATGGGTGCATTGATGGCGATGAGGTCGCCATATCGTAGTGCGAAGACAGTATCGGTTTTTTGGAAATAAGCCATTACCCGTCCCGAAACCGCCCGCGAAGGCAGGCTGTCGCCAAATTGCCACTCCAGTTGCAGTGGCACCTTGAAGCTGTTCTCGCGTTCGGAAGGATAGTCGTAAACCCTTGCGACATAGTATTTTGCGTCATCCTCATAGTTGCGAAACCACTCCTTTTGCACCGAAGCCTCGTGAGTGCGGGTCAGGGCATAGCCGGCGAAAAACAGGTAACAAGCCACGATGCTTCCGAAAAGCCAGTTGAAACGGTAGCTTTTCAGGGTTCGGGAGCTTGCCAAAGCGATGAGGAACAAGACCGTCATGACCGCAATCATAGTCAGGTTGGAGAGGCTTGCGACGGTCAAGAAAGTGCAGCACCAAATACCTAATGCCAATGGAATCAGTATCTTGAGGAACGGATATTTGCTGAAGGGATTCATGGCTCGGCAAGGTCAGTTAAGGTTCTGCTTGAAAGCGCAGGCATCTTTCAGGTGCTTGCGTAGAGGCAGCATGATGGTAAGTCGGGCTTCCAAGTTCTGGAGGTGTCGTTTTCCGAGACGCTCGTGCCCAATGTCGCCCCAGCCGTGAAAGACAAAGCCGCTTCCGCCCGAAACGTCTGCGTTTTGTGTCGATTCTGCGGCATCCGTCTCCTTTTGGGCAAAGGTGTCCATCACGCTGATTCCGTAAGACACGTCTAATTTGACGAACAACTGGGTGCGACCCATCATGACGCGACGGCTAAGGCCCAAGCCTGCTGCCACGCTGAAATCGTAGGGACGGACAGTGGCCTTGTTCAAGGTGGTGTCGAACACCAACGGTGGATAGCTGCCATCGTCGTAGTTGCGTTCCCAATGCAGGCTTCCGCCCGTCCAGAGGCTGAGGCGCGGAGCCACGTAAACATAAGGCCGCCACGTGTCGTCATAGCCCAAGTAGAGCGTCACGGGAAGGCGCAATTCAAGGCCGTTAAGGCGCATTTGGTAGTTCACTCGTGCCGAGGCGGTGTTAGTGAAGCTTGTTAGGAATTTCGTTTCGGTCTTTTCGTTGGTGCCGCGTATCGCATAGGAAGCGTTCAGGCCAACCGAAAGCCATTTTGGCTTGTCGTATTCCGCAGCGAGACCGATGGTGGGGGCGTAGAAGCCTTGCAACGGCGAGGTTTTTACGGCAGTGTAAACCATGTCGTTGGCGGCAAAACCGCCTGATACGCCAAGGCTCAAGGCGCTCGTGTTGCGGCATGTCTGGCGCCCGTTGCGCAAAGGCTTGGCAAATTGCGCCTGAATCTGGAAACCGTACAACAAGCCAAGAATCAGCAATATAAAGGTCTTTCTCATGGCTTCATCGGTTTTGTGTCGTGTCGATCAGGGATTCGTCAAACCAGGTGTGCCGCTCGGCGAGGCCGTCGGAGTCGGCGAAGATGAAGATGGTGTTTTCCGGATAAACCGTCGGTGGTACGATGGAATCGGTGTATCGCACAATCTTGTAGCCATACCGGAAATCCTTCAGGCCGGCCTCGGATTTCTTGCCCGAAAACAGCACCGCGTGGACGGGCCTTCCGGCAGTGGCCGGCTGCTCAAAATAGTAGGCGGTGAACGCCGTGTCGTTGCCCGTCAGGTAAACTGGCGAAACCAGCTTGCAACAAGCCTCCTCTTGCGTCATGCTGTAGTAATCGGCGATTTGCAGGTATTTTCGGCTGATCTTATGGTAGTGTGCGATGGGGCTTGTGGTTCCAGCGGCGGGATGGCTTTCCGCCGAGGTTGTCACTGCCACATACCTGTGCCTCGACTCAAACTCCATTTCGACATTGAACGGCCTGTCGCCGAAATGGATGTTTTCCTCGCCGAAAAGCTGGAGCAAATCCATCGGGAGGTATTCCGTGATGAAAGGGATGTCTTGTGGGTCGTTGAACAAAATGCTCGAATTCCCGTCCTCTTTCAGGCAGGAGTTGAAGCCCGACAAAACCAGGGTTGCCAGCATGACAAGGCTTTTCCGTTTCCAAGATCCATGTTTCATCATCGTTTTGGCTTTTCTCGACGCTAACGCACGACAACCACTTTTCGAGCTAGTGTCGCGGCTTTGCTTTTCAACACAAGATAATACAGGCCGCCGCTGACTTCCGGCAAGGCATAGACAGTCTCCTTCTCCGAGCTGGCATCCACCATGAAATTATCTACCAGCTGGCCCAAACTGTTGTAAAGCTTGATCTCGGCAAGGCCTTCCAAACGCCCAAAACGGAGCGTGACCTGTCCGATGGCTGGGTTGGGCGACACTTCGAAATCCGTGGCAACCTCTTCGTCGATGCCGAAATACGAGGTCATGATGGAGAAACTCTTTCTGACCGTGTCGCAACGGTTGACGACCGTGGCATGAAGCTGGACAGGACGGGTCAAAAAGGAATAGATAGACAAAGTGCAACTCTCGCCCTTGCCGTGCGGCTCGATAACCCAGTCGGGACGATCCACCTCCCACAACACCGTATCCACCGATGCTCTTTCGTCAAAAAGGCTGATGGCGTATTCATTCACGCTGATGTAGGTTTCGCTGCCGCCGATGGGAAAATGCGGGCCTTCGATTCCAAAGTCGGGCGTGAAGTCCAAGTCGAGGGTCAGGAAATAGCCGAAGCAGGCGTTTTCGTCTTGCCCCACCATCTCGTAATAGCCCGATTCGTTGTAAGTCGTGCCATGGTATTCAATGGAATCGGCATCGCAAAGGGTTATTTCATCGTTTTGGTAATCAATGTCTTTTATGTGAACAGGGAAGGTCAGCGTGTCTTTGATAACCTCTTGGGAATAGGTGTTGAAGCCCTCGACAAACGCCATCACCGTGAAATCGCCAGCTTGCACGAACACGTGGCTGACCGAGGCTCCCATCGCACTTTGGCCATCGCCGAAGTCCCAATGCACCTGTTGGAGGCCGTAATTGGCCTTCAACTCGAAATCGGCCTCTCCTTCAACGCACATGGCCAGCCCATTGGAGTAGGTGGAACCCAGCAAGCCGTTTACATACATCCCCGACTTCAAGTCAAGCAAGTTGGATCCCGCGCAATAGGCGTATCCCTTGTCCTCGCCGAAGCCGTAAATGTGTGCAATCATGCCTTTGGGACAGGCCAAGTGATGGTTGCCATGAGTGATTTGCTTCCTCACGAAACGATAGTCAGCGTTGCCGTTCAGTGGATGGAACGCAGTGGGATTCAGCAACGTGCCATCGAGAGAAACCTCGCCGATGCTGGTGCTGTCAACCACGATGTTGACGTAATGCACGTCAATGGGCGCGAGGCTATGGTGAAAGGTGCAAAATGTTATCTCGTTGATTCTCTGTTCAATGGGCGGAATCCAAACTACGGAGGGGTCGCCCCTGTGCGTTTGGATAAGGTCGTCGAAACTCGTGGTGTTGTAAAGGTACACATGGCTCGGCTGTGAGGTCTCGACGAAGCAGGATCCGAGCGACCAATCGTCGCTTGAGCCGTAAAGCCAGAAAGTGTGCGACTGACCGGCATTCAAGGTGGTCATGTATGTGCCGTTGCACCAAACCGTGTCGTTGTCGGCGGAAGAGGTGACTTTCACCAAGTCGCGGCGGCGGCTTTCCGATCCGGTGACGGCAAACTGCTTCCCCCATGTGTGGATGGGGAGGGCTTGCTCGAAGATGTGGTCATGGCCCTTGCCCATGTCTCCGGGGATGCAAGTCAGCGTGTTGCCATTGAACAACGCTATCTTCTTGCCGTCCTTGGCCATCACGCTCGTGCCCGACAAATCGCGTTCGGAAGAGGTGGAATTCGACCTTATGGAAAGCGTTTGGCCCGCATCCAAAGAGACCATAAAAGGCTGTCCTGCCTGATGACCGTCCAATGTGGCCACCGAAGGCGTCACCTCCACTTGGGTGTTGTCTTCTATAGCCACGACGAGGAATGCGCTAGTCTCCTTGTAGGGGATGTGCTGGTGCGACATCGATTGGTCGTCGCATTGCACGATATACTCTGTCCCAAGGCTCTCGACGGGCAGCACGAAGCTTGCGTCGAAGGAATTGGTCGCGAAATTGGTGATGTAAACCGAAACGGTGTCGCTCACCGTCAGTTTCAGGCCCAGGTCGAAAACGAGGCCGTTGCTCGCATCGTTATATCCCGCCGACTCGGGAATGTCAATCATCCTCGTGCTTCCGGCAGCCATCGTGAAAGTGGTTTGCCATGAGGTTCGCGGATTGACAATCGTCCCGCTGCATGCCCGTTTCGCACTGACCATCACTTGCGTTTCCACCCAATCGTTCCAACCGTTCACCTTGTAGCCGTTCTCCATGAAGGAAAACCAAAACTCGGTGCCTTGGGTTGAGTTTTGCGCCCAAGCCGACATTCCGGCCAACAGTGCCAAACAAAGCAGCGTGACTTTTTTCATCGTTTCTTTTCCTCGTTTTTCAGTTCCTCAAGAATCACTTCGGCGGCCTTGGCCGACGCGCCTGCATTGCCAAGACAGTCCTTTAGGTCTTCGTAGTCCTCGAGCAAGCTGCGCTGACGCTCGCTGTTGCGCAAAACCTCGACCAATTCAGCCTTGATGTTTTTTTCCGTCATGTCGCCCTGTATCAGCTCCTTGACGACATCCTTGTCCATCACGAGGTTGACCAGGGAGATGTATTTCACCTTGATGAGCCAACGGGCAATCAGGTAGGAGAGGGGGTTGGCCTTGTAGCATACCACCTCTGGCACCGAGAACAACGCTGTCTCCAAGGTGGCCGTCCCCGAGGTGACGACTGCAGCGCTGGCGCATTGCAGCAACTCGTAGGTTTGGTCCATCACCAAAAAGACGTCCGACTTGCCTGTCATTTTGTGATAAGTGCCTTCGCCAAGCGAGGAAACTCCCGCTATGACAAATTGATATTCAGGGAATTGTGGGGCTATCTTTAGCATTTCGGGCAACATTCGTCTGACTTCCTGTTTTCGGCTTCCGGGCAAGAGGGCGATGATTTCGCGCTTCTCTCCCAAGCTGTTGCGACGCAAGAAAATGGAACGATTGCCCGTGCCGAACTTGGCCAACTCGTCGAGCAAAGGGTTGCCGACATAGGTCACATTGACGCCATAATTCTTGTAGAACTCTTCCTCGAAAGGCAAGATAACCAGCATCTTGTCAACCCATTGCTTGATTTTCTTCACACGACGGCGCTTCCATGCCCACACCTGCGGCGAGATGTAATAAATCACCTTGAAGCCTTTTTCGTGGGCAAACTCGGCAATGCGCAGGTTGAAGCCCGGATAGTCCACCAAAATGAGGGCATCGGGCTGGTATTCCTCAATGTCTTTCTTGCAGAAGCTGATGTTGTTCAGCACTTTGCGCAGGTTGACCGCCACTTCAATGAAGCCCATGTAGGCCATCGTACGGTAGTGTCGCACCAATTCCATGCCTTGCTGCTGCATCAGGTCGCCGCCAAAGCCGCGAAACTGGGCGTTGGGGGCTTTCCTCTTCAGCTCTGCGATGAGGTTGGCGGCATGCATGTCGCCCGAAGCCTCGCCAGCGATGATGTAATATTTCACTAATCGTTTTTGCTTTGCCATAACACGTTGGTATTAAACAAGAAAGAACACCATCAACATCCCCAATATAGTGACGGCCAACACACCGCGCCCCATCTTGTCGAGTTTCCATTTCACCAACATCATCCTGAACAGGACGACATCGGGAATAAAGGCCAGCAAATAAGGCGCACGGACGGAAAAAGCACCCAGCGATTCCCAGTTTACAAGGCTCAAAAGGAGGAAAAACAGCCCAAAGCAGGCTGCTCCTGCCAACAAACCGATCCAAAAGTTATCCTTGATTTTCATTACTTTATGCTAATTTGTTCGTAGTCTTTCATCGTTTCCAAGCAACCATGCGCCGTCCAGTCGTAGCAAGTGGGCACCACGGCAACGTAGTTGTGCTTGATGGCGTACAAGTCCGTGCCGGGCAGGATGTCGTCGCTCACCAATTCCCCTTTCAGGTCATAAAACATATCGCCGTTCTCGTCATAATGCTCATCGAAATACTCCACCCAACGGCAGCTTGCTTGCCGGCACAACCTGATGCCTTTCAGAGGCTCTTCGCTACGTTTGGGGAAATTGACATTCAGGCACACGCCCTTGGGCAGACCTTCTTTCAGCACCTTTTTCGTGATTTCAAGGATGGCTGTGTCAAGATGGTCGAAATCGGCTTCGGGATCGAGGCTGTCGAGGCTGAAGCCGATGGCGTTAAGGCCGTTCATGCAAGCCTCGATGACTGCTCCGATGGTGCCGGAATAGACCACCGTGGACGCCGCATTGATGCCGTGGTTGATGCCCGAGACCACCAAATCAGGGTTGCGCGGGAGCAACTTCTGATAGGCCAACTTCACACAATCGACGGGCGTACCATTGCAACGGAACTCCTTGAACCCCAACTCTTCACGAACAAGTCGAGGATACAACTTTTCATGGATGGTGCAGGAGTGGCTCTTGGCCGACATCACCTCGTCCGTGGAAATGACCGCCACCTCGCCGAGGGTACGCATCAGCGCGGTCAGTTTGCGCAGGCCCTTTGCTGCGTGGCCGTCGTCGTTGGTAATTAATATCAAGGGGCGATTGTTGTCCATTCTATCTTGTAACATTCTGCAAAAATAGGGAAAAAATCACCACACCTCGATTTCATCCACGAAAATCCATGCCGGATGCCCGAAACCGTCGTGGTCGTCGGGCAGGTCGTGGCCTTTGATGATGACTTCCACAAACCTTGCCTTAACGGGGGCAAACTCCAATTCGTAGGCAAAAATGCCGTCATTGTCGGCCCAAGTGGAAATCGGGATGTCCTTCTGCGCCACTTCGCGGAAGGTCACGCCGTCGTCGGAAACCAGCACCATAGCCTCGCTCGGATTATAGATCCACGCACCTTTATTAATAAGGGCGCGGAAACGCACATGGCCCATCTCGGCAGGCTGCCCCAAATCGATGACGGCATCCAAGGGCTTGCCCCAAAAGCCGAGCCAACGGCCTGAGTTGTACAAGCCTCGCCCCAATTCGCCATCAACCAACTGCTTAGCGCCCTCGTAGGCATACTTCTCGGCGGGTTGCTCGCGCAAAGTGATGGGCTTGCGCGTAGCCAAATTCGGCGCAACGGTATCCGACCAGACTTGCGGCTCGAAGATGTGCTTCCCGTAGCGGTAATGATACAAGTCGTAAAGCTGCCTCATGTGCTTGCAACGCTCTACAAACGCTTCAAAATCACGCTCTTTCGGATTGTTCCACTGTATTTCCGTCAAGGCTTCCATGCGCGGCAAAGCCATATACTGCACATGCCAGAAATGGGCGATGTATTCCGTCCAGATGTTGGCCTGCACCCCGATGATGTGTTTCTGTTGCTCAGGTGTCAGCTCCTCGGGCAAGGGCTGGAACTCATACACGCGCTCCACAGGCAGATAACCGCCGATGCACGAAGGCTCGCTGGCGATGTCCTCGCTTTGGTAATAGTCGAAATAAAGGTGCGACGAAGGTGCCATGATTACGTCGTGGCCTTTGCGTGCCGCCTCGATGCCGCCTTCGGTGCCGCGCCAGCTCATGATGATGGCCGTCTCTGAGACGTTGCCGTCAAGGATCTCGTCCCAGCCGATGACACGGCGGCCACGCGCTTCGACGACTTTTGCCATACGGTTCATCACATAGCTCTGCAAGTAGTCTTCGGCTGAAAACTTGTCGTCTTTCTTGATGCCCAATTCCTTAATCTTGGCTTGACATTTTGGGCACTTTTCCCAACGCACCTTGGGGCATTCATCGCCACCAATGTGAATATAAGGCGAAGGAAACACATCCATCACCTCATTGAGCACATCCTCAACGAATCGCATGGTCTCCTCGTTGCCCGCACAAAGCACGTCGTCCGACACGCCCCAGCGCCGCCAAACCTCGTAGGGACCGCCCGTGCAGCCCAACTGCGGATAGCAAGCCAAGGCCGCCTGCATGTGGCCTGGCAAATCGATTTCGGGGATGATGTTGATGTGGCGCTCGGCGGCATACTGGATAAGGTCGCGGAGCTCATCTTGGGTATAGAAACCACCGTGGCGAATGGTGTCGTACAAATTCCCGTTATGCCCGATGACCGTGCCGTTGCGCCACGCTCCAATCTCTGTCAGTTCAGGGTATTTCTTGATTTCGATGCGCCAGCCCTGGTCTTCGCTCAAATGGAAATGGAACTGGTTCATGTTGTGGAGGGCCATCATATCCAAGTATATCTTCACCGAGTCGAGGTCCATGAAGTGGCGGCAAGGGTCGAGGTGCATGCCGCGGTAGGCGAAGGTGGGGTAGTCTCTGATTGTTCCGGAGGGAAGGGTTGTTTGACTCCCCCCTACCCCCCTCAGGGAGGGGGACACCGGAAGGCTTTTGCGGAGGGTTTGGATGGCGTAGAACACACCTGCGGCATCGGAGCCCGTAATCGTGACTTGCTTCGGCGTGACATTGATTTCGTAGGCTTCGGCTTGGTCGAAATCATCGGGAGACAATTTCAGCACGATGCCGTCGGTTTGGCCTTGATATTCTTGAATTTCCATGGCAAAGCCCATGATGTCGTTCACGTACTCGCTGAGGAATTGTGCTTCGCGTTGGAGAACTTTTTCATAACGGATGACAGTCTTGGAACTCAGTTCAAACGGTTTTTCTTCGTTGAGTTTCACCTCCTTAGGCTGTGGAATAATGTCGTAGTTGGCTTGAGGCAGTTGCTCTTTTGCGCAGGCTGTTAGAATTAGTGCCGCGACAATCAAATAGGATAGTTTTTTCATAAGATTAGGATTTTATTGGGGCAAAACTACATTATTTTCGTTTCACTTTGCCGTTTTTCCATACTTTTGTGCCAAATTTGTCATCATCATGGGAAACAAAACATCCAATAATTGCTCGTCTATGAAAGAAGCCTTGGCGAAAATCGACAAAAGGGCCTTGGTCATCATGGCCGACCATTTTGATGTGGAAGCACCCCAATCGCTTCCCAAAGAGGCCATCGCCGAAAAGTTAAGTTCAGCCATCCTCGCCACGGCTCCAGAATGGTTGAAACGGCTTCCTCCCTATGACATCGAGATACTTAGGGAACTTTCCAAATTACCGACAGGCACAAGGATTGAAAAGCCTCTGCTCTATTTCCCGATGCCTTCTGTCATGTACAACATTATACAGATTGACGACGAGAAATCCATCGAGGACAAAACCAACGCCTATTATCTTACAGACGATGTCCATGCCGCCATTTCAGCCTGCATCTCCGAGGTGTTCGACAACGACTTGATGCGTGAGTATCTATGTCTTCAACAATACGGTTACGGACTATTGACGCTTTACGGCATTATTTCCGTTGAACATTTCTGTGATGAAATCGAGTATTTCCCATTTTCATCCGAAGACGTTATTGACGAACTGATTTTGATGTTAGGTAAGTCGGAATTGTTTTATATGTGTTCAACCCAATTGGAGGAAAATAAAGATGAGGTCGTATTGGTTTCGCCTTGGGTCGAGAACGCGAACAAGGTTTGGCATGAAATCCAGAAACGGGAAAACATCCCATACAAAGTATTTGAATACGAAAAGATTATGGCAGCAGGGCAATTACCCTACCCTTCCTTTTCCAACGAGTTTACAAAGGGAATGATCGACTTGCTCAATTATACGGGCGATACCATGGAGGATTCAAGGCCCATTGAGCCAGCCGAACAGATGCTGACCGACATTTGGTTTTGCATCCAAGAAGGAGAGTCGCCAATGGCAGGCGTAGAAGCCATGCTTGCCGATTTTCCTTCGAAGCACAGAAAAATGACAAACGAAGTTGTCGGTCTTTATTCAAATTATCAAAACTCACTGCCTCGCTGGGATTTGAAAGGCCATTCGCCGACTGAAGTTTTCGAGATGGGCATCAAACTTCCAGAGAAAAAAGAGGAGAAGAGCGGGACTTTCATTGAATCAAACGGGACTCCTATTGTCAATATCGGTTCGAAAATCGGGCGCAACGACCCTTGCCCTTGCGGTAGTGGAAAGAAGTACAAGAACTGCTGCGGGAAGAATTAACCATACAAGGCTTCATCATAAATTTCCTCCATTGCATCGGGAAATCCCCGACCGCAAGGCGAGGTCAGTCTTATGATTTGCTTGATTCGCTTTTCGTTGACATCCAAAAGACCGTTCTTCCGTAAAAACTCCACGGCACGGGCAAAGTTGTTTTCCACGGCAGTGTAGAAAGCATCCCACATGTCGCCAAAGTCATACGAGAACTGGCAGGCTTGCTCGCAATAAAACAACATCAAGTCGGCAACGAGTTCCGGTGCAGGTTTGAGTTTCATGAAATCGTTGACCGCCTTTCGACACACACTGAACCGCGTTTTCGGTTCGCCTCGCGAAGGATAGAACTCGTTCTCGATAATCTTCTTGTACTCCTCCAATTTGTCTTTTTCATTCGGATTCAGATAGAATTCCAGATACTCCTTGGCTTCCTTGCGGGCATCATAAAGTTCCATCACCATTTCGATGATTTTGTCCTTTTCCAAGGTCTTCAGGTGTTTTTTTAGTTGGGCTTTTGACATGGCTGAGCATTTGAGGGCAAAGATAATTGTTTTTGCGTTACGGCAAAACAAAAAATCCCCCAAACCTGAAGGCTGGGGGATTCTTTCATTTGGTATCGGCTAAAGCCGAGAAATCTTTATAAATCAAATCAAAAATCTCACAAAATCAATTTCTTATTTTGAATAATTTTGAAATCTATTTTGAATAATTTCTCGCGAAGCGACAACATAATAACAAACTTTCTCGCGAAGCAATCCCAATCACTCCACCACGATTTTCCGCGTGCGTGCGTTCAATTTCACGAAATACAGCCCGCGCGGCAATCCGATGCTTTCCTTGCCGTCGATTTCGCGGGCGAGGACGGTCTGCCCGAGCACATTCGTGATGGTCAGGAGGCCCGAGCCTTCAATCGTGACGCGACCGGCGGACGGATTCGGATAGACGGTTAAGGTCCCTGAGCTTGTCGAAGGGCCGTTTTCCTCAACGCCCACCGTCTCGCTACTGCGATTGGAGAGCAGGCGCGTCTCGCCGTCTTTACCTGCCTCCACGCCTTGGATGACGATATAGCCTTCATCAAACTGGGCTTCCTGACAGGTGTAGCTATTGACACTCGCACCTACATAGTCGATGGTCGTTAGTGTGCCGTCGTTGGCGTTCCACTCACAGATGTTATACCCCAAGAGTTCATAGCCTGTTGGGGCGTTCCAATTGACTTCGATGGTGTTGTTGATGCCCGTGAGGTAGGCCATGTGGATGGTCTCCTTGGGGTGGCTCGTGATGGGGCAGGGCGTGCCGTCGGTGGCGAGGGCCGTGACGGTGTAGGTACGCGAGGCGGCGTCTGAGCCGATGTTGTCGATGAAGTAGCCGTCCGTGTAAGGCGCGGTGCCTACGAGGAGGCCGTCGCGCTTGATTTCCACTTGGCTGACATACTCGGCTTGGGCCGTGGTGGTGGGCCAGGTGACCATGTTGAGGTTCGTCTCAAGGTCGCAGGTGGCAAGCTCGACTTCCACGTTGTCGCGGACTTGGATGGAGTAGGTCTCGGAACCGCAAGCATCTGTGATGGTTACGCTGTAAGTGCCAGGCTCGGTAACGGTGATTTCATTCCCAGTTTCTCCATTTGACCATGTTCATGTGAGTCCATGTTCCCAAAAGTAGTATGAACTACCTGCGGATAGTGTTATTGGATCTCCTTGGCGTTTCCAGACAATCGGTTCGGTAAACGGGTTTTCTGTAGTGTAGCTCTCATTAATGTTTATATTGAATCCTACATTCAATTCACAGCCTATAAACGTGCATACATATTCGCCAATATTAGTTATGACGATGGAATCACCATAAAGGTACTGTGAATTGACTTGCCATTCCTGCCAGTCTGGATTGCAGTTAGGTTCGCCGTAAATGATGACACCAAGCAGTTCATTACTGTTACAGTAGTCGTACGTTCTGCCATTTTCGATTTGTAGAACGTATAACGTTTCATAGTGCTGTGAAAACACCTTTGCGCTGCAAAAGAGCAACAAGAAAATCAAATACTTTTTCATTTTTCTTTTTCTCCTTTCTTTTATTTGTTATGTGAATAATTTATTTTTAGATTTTATATATAATGTTTCCCCGTTCAGGCGGATTTGCAATCCGCCGGTGTCGAATATCAGGATTTGCAATCCGATTATTGGCTTTTTGCTTGGTTATCCTTTCGCTCCTTGGGGGCTAATCAGAATTCTGTTTTTTGTCGGCAGGGGTTCACACCGCCTGCCTATCATCTGTCGTCACTCCGTGACTTTGCCTTGTGTTGTGCTTGTGCTGCCATAGGTCACGACCCTCCGTAGGTCACGACCTACGGTTAATAAAGTGCCGTCCCTTCGGGACGGGGCCTGCCGGACACAAGTTCCGCGTCGCTTTGCGTCACTGCGAGCGAAGCGAAGCAGTCCATATTTGTTTCAGATTGATGAAGATTTGTTTCCCTTTCCTTCGAGACGCAAAATGTTGCGTCTCTACACAGCTTCGCCCTCTCAGTCACATTTGGCCTTATCAATTCGTTGAAAAACAGCTTATTATCGTAACTTCTAATTTTGGGCTATCATACACCGCAAAAATAGACATAATGTATTATAAACGAACTATTTTGCACCTATCCATTACCAATAGAAATCCCTATCCATTTTGGATATACTCTTCAAAGAAATTGTAATCCAAAATATCCGAAATGTGTTGCAGCAATCCCGTGTTGATGGTGGCGTTGGCATACACCTTATACAAATGGTTGGGCGTGCAGGGAATTTGGCTCGCCAGCCAAACCGATGTTCGGCCTTGCTGCTTCAGCACGGCCTTGATCCTGTTCCCGATATGTACGTCCCTGACTTTCGACATAGAAAAAGCGTGGAATTCATCTTTCTTGCTTGGATTCAAAGGGTTTCCACGCCCCACACGTCAAACAAGTCATTCCACGCCGTAACAAGTACGGCATTTCATAACCTATCCTTGACGTGGTTGTCCTCCTTTCGGAGGACGGGTGGAAATTTTTGAATCCAAGGACAGCTATAAACGCTATCTGTTAATATGTAAGTATTTGTCAGTCTTGTTCCTTCGTTAGGTTATTTTTGTTCGACCAAGGTTTTTATCAAATTGATATAATTCTCTACTTTTTCAAACAGAGGTTTAACCTCTTCTTGATGCCATTCAATGAAATCATCGTAATCACCTGTCTTGCGCATGTTCTGAAGTCTAGCCAACAGCTTTGCATCCTCCTTTGGAACGATGTCTTTGACGACAAAGTTCTGGCCAATCATGCCAATTACGCCTTCGTGCGATTTTGCGACAATCCCATTCTGTATCAGCAAAGCCTTTGAAGCGTAATATGCCGCATAATATAGGCGATTGGCTGACAAGGTCCAATGATTATCCTCAGCACAATCTCGGGCTTCAACTAATGTGCCAAAAGCCTTTTCTATACGATACTTTACCAAGGCATCCCTTTCTTCATCCGTCAGCATAAAACGACCCTTTCTTTCATTACATTCTTATAAAACGGAGTGATTTTTCGCCGCTGCCATTCCCCAAAAGTATATACCACTGGGTTGATTTCGATGCCAAGCGACCATCCCAGTGATATGAATGGGAACACCCAACGGTCAAAGTCCTCATTGCTCACCTTGTCACCATCCAACAGAATCAGCAAATCCCAATCGGAATCGGGCCTCGCCTCATCACGAGCCTGTGAGCCAAAAAGCGACAAATGCGCACCTTGGGGAAGTATTTCCATTCCAAGATGTCTGATCAAACCTTCTATTTCAAGCTGTCGTGTTGACATTTTCTTTTGTTTTCCGTCTGCAAATATAGACATTTTCGGTTTATTGAAACTATTGGGCGAAATTTTAACAGCACAACGACTTCTCCAACTTGATACCAAGCACAGCACAAAATACCACTGCATCGTTTCGGGGCGAGGCATCCACTATCCATTTTGGATATACTCCTCGAAGAAATTATAGTCTAAAATGTCGGAAATATGCTTTAGCAAACCCGTGTTGATGGTAGCGTTGGCATACACCTTATATAAATGGTTAGGCGTGCAGGGAATCTGGCTGGCAAGCCAAACCGATGTTCGGCCTTGCTGTTTTAGCACGGCCTTGATCCTGTTCCCGATATGTACGTCTTTGACCTTCGACATAAAAAACGCGTGGAATGTATTTCTTGCTTGAACGCCAGGGTTTCCACGCCCTCCATAATCTAACAAGTCATTCCACGCCGTACCAAGTACGGCATTTAATAACTAGTCCTTGATTATGGATTGTCCCCATATAGGGGACTTGTGGAAATTTGACGTTCAAGAACAGCTATAAACGCTATCTGATTAATATGTTATGGTTATTTTTCTGCTAATTCATATATTAGTTATCATTTATTTTCATTTTATCACAGTTTCTCCAATAATGTCAGAAATTCCTCCCTACTAATCCCAATGATTCGCAAATTGTTGCGAAGGACATACTCAGGAACGGGATCGACATGAGTTTGGACGATAGCCGGACGAGTCATGCCAGCTTTCATCCATGCTTCATGGCCTCCTTTTGTTCTCACCTTGGATAAGCCGAGCAACAACATAATGGCCCTGAACTCGCTAATAGAGACATTCGAAAGGTTTCTCATACCACCATGGGGATTCTTGCCGGAGCAACCACTTTTTCATAGCCGATGTTTCCACGTATCAGCTTCTTCATTTCGGGCTTTCTCATCAGCACCGCAAAAGTCGGAGGCAGCATTTGCCGTTTCTGCAACCTCCATCCATGTGCAAGCAGGTCGTCGTGCAAAGTGTTGTTTTCAACGCAACATTCGATATAAAGCTGGAACATCTCATAAAAGTTGCCGACAGCTTCATTGAAAGTTTTTCCCGAAGTAGAAATATCTAGTGAAGGACAATAGGCAATCTGAACCCCATTTTCTTGAAAGACAAAAAATTCCAACGAAAAACGATATTCCTTTTCTTGCCCGTCATTATTGCTCGGAAGCACCTCTATTCTATTAGTATTACCCTCTTTCATCTTCTTTTCTTTTCGGCAAAAATAAACAATTCTATTTGTTTGACAGCCAAAACAACAAAAAAACGCACCCCGAAACCTTGGAATGCGTTTTTATTTGGTTTGGTACAGACGGTGTGCACACCGTCTCTACAAACGATGGCTGATTTATTCGCCCAACTTAATACGGACGAAATTGCACACCGTGGCTTCCTTGTCAGCGGCCTGGATGTACTCGGCGACCGTCTTCGGGTCGGCGACGAGGCTGACTTGGTTGAGCAGGCAGCTCTCCTTGAAGAACTTGTTCAGACGACCTTTGGCGATGTTCTGGATCATGCCTTCGTTGAGTTGCACCGTGCCAGGCACCGTGGCCTTGATTTCGCGGGCCTGAGCGCCTTGTTCCTCGGTGATGTAACCCTTGGTGATGTTCGAGTTGATGTGGTCGTCGCTGTCCACATGGTTGGGGTTGATGCCAGCCTTGCGGAGGGCTTTTTCAACTTCCTTCTGGATTTGCTCTTCCTTGGTCTTGTCGACGGCAACGGCAAACTCGCGGTCCTTCACCTCTTGCGGGATGGAGGCTTCGCTCACCGACAGCGGGTTCATGGCAGCGACGTGCATGCACACCTCGTGGCTCACTTCCTCAACGCCGTTGAATGATTTGTTCATCTCAACGATGGTGGCGAGGCGGTTGCCAGGGTGGTTGTAGTTGGCCACGTAAGCGCCTTCGAGAACTTTGAAAGCACCGAGTTCAGTCTTTTCACCGGTCACAGCGCTTTGGTTGGCAACGAGAGCTTCCACGGTCTGGCCGTTGAGTTCCATAGCCTTCAGTTCGTCGATGTTCTTAACGCGCTTTGCGACGGCGGCGTCAAGCACATCCTTCGTGAACTTCACGAAGTCAGCGTTGTTGGCCACGAAGTCGGTTTCGCAGTTCACCATGATGAGGGCGGCATACTTGTGGTCTTCAGTAGCCTTCGAAAGCACGCAGCCTTCGCTAGCGGTACGATCGGCGCGCTTGGCAGCCTTAGCCATACCTTTTTTGCGGAGGATGTCGATAGCAGCTTGGATGTTGCCATCGGTCTCAACGAGGGCTTTCTTGCAGTCCATCATGCCTGCGCCCGTCATTTGTCTCAGTTCATTAACTTGAGCAGCGGTAATATTCATAGTGTTTTCCTTTCTATAGATTAGTTTTTAGCAACGGGTTTGCGGGGACGGCGTGTGGTACGAGGACGACGTTCATCCTTGTTTTCCTCTTCCTCGACGTTCTCTTTCATCTCGTCAACTTCTTCCTCTTCCTCTTCAGGAACGAGGTCCTTGTTGTTCTTGCGCTCAGTCAGGCCTTCCTCGATGGCGTCAACCATCTTACCGACGATGAGGGCGATGCTCTTTGAAGCGTCGTCGTTGGCCGGGATGGGGAAGTCGATGAGGGTGGGGTTAGTGTTGGTGTCAACGATAGCGAAGGTCGGGATGTTGAGTTTACGGGCCTCAGCAACGGCGATGTGTTCCTTCATGATGTCGACCACGAACAAAGCGGAAGGCAGACGGCTAAGGTCGGCGATGGAACCGAGGTTCTTTTCCAGCTTTTCGCGTTCACGTTCGATTTGGAGCTTTTCGCGCTTCGAAAGGCTCTTGTAAGCCTCGCTGTTCATCATCTTGTCGATGCTCGTCATCTTCTTGACGGCCTTGCGGATGGTGGCGAAGTTGGTGAGCATGCCGCCGGGCCAACGTTCGGTCACGTAAGGCATGTTGACTTTCTTGGCGAGGTCGGCGACGACGTCCTTGGCTTGCTTCTTAGTGGCAACGAAAAGAACGCGTTTGCCTGACTTGGCGAGTTGGCAGAGGGCTGCTGCAGCCTCGTCCATCTTAGCCTGAGTCTTATAAAGGTCAATGATGTGGATGCCATTGCGCTCCATGAAAATATAAGGAGCCATGTTCGGATTCCATTTTCTCTTCAGATGTCCGAAATGACAACCGGCATCTAATAATTCTTCAAAAGTTACTTGTGTCATGAGTTTTCTTTTTTAATGTTTACATTCACTGAATACAATCGCCGAGTAGTCTTGCAAATAAGAATCTCAGCAATTTGGATACTAAACAAAATCGCTTGGCTTCTGAGGGCTTAACGTTTGCTGAATTGGAATTTCTTACGGGCACCAGGCTGACCGGGTTTCTTACGCTCGACCATACGCGGGTCGCGGCGCATCAAACCTTTAGCCTTCAGGGTGGGACGATACTCGGGGTTGATCTCGCAGAGGGCGCGGCTGATGGCGAGACGCAAAGCCTCGGCCTGGCCGTTGATGCCACCACCGTCGAGGTTGACCTTGATGTCGTATTGGCCGAGGGTCTCGGTCAGCATCATAGGCTGTTCAACCACATAGTGGAGGATGCTCGTCGGGAAGTACTCCTTGTAGTCGCGCTTGTTCACCGTAATGTTACCACTGCCGGCCTTCATATAGATACGGGCAACGGCGGTCTTTCTTCTACCTAAAGCGTTGATAACTTCCATGATTACTTGTTGTATTGCTTA
>JAFSJF010000003.1 GCA_017439405.1 Bacteroidales bacterium | reverse complement strand
GACCTCGGTTATACATTAAACTAGTTACTTGGGTGGCTGTGAAGCCCGACCCGTTCGGCTGCAAAGTTACGCTGTGGCCTTGACTTTTCCACGATTTTTATCCATCTGGCTTATAATTCGGGATTTTTATGTAAGTTTGCAGTCAAATAATGAAGTGAAATGAATATCAGCAATTTCCTGCAATCGCTGCTATCGGTGGTCAACGCCATGAGTCCCTATCTATTATTGGGTTTTCTCATCGCGGGGATACTTCATGTATTTGTGCCGAAGAACTTCTACGCCAAATACTTGTCGCGCAACAACAAGCTCTCGGTGCTTTGGGCTGCGTTGTTGGGTGTACCGCTGCCGCTGTGTTCCTGCGGCGTGATTCCCACAGCCATCGGACTGAAGAACGAGCGCGCCTCGAAAGGGGCCGTGGCCTCCTTCCTCATCGCAACGCCACAAACCGGCATCGACTCCATCCTCGCCACCTTCTCGCTGATGGGACTGGGGTTCGCCATTGTGCGTCCTGTGGCGGCATTGGTCACTGGAGTTTGCGGAGGCTTGCTGGTGAACCGCTTCGTGAAGGATGATGGCGACGAGACCGCTGTTGCCGCTTCATGCAGCGTAGAGCATGGCAACCGCATCTGGCGGGTGTTCAAGTACGCCTACTTTGATATGATTCAGGACATCGGCTTGCGCCTCACCATCGGCCTGCTGATAGCGGCACTCATCCAAGTGGCTGTCCCCGATGAGTTTTTCCTCACCTTCGGCAACCAGCCTTTGCTGCAAATGCTGGTCATCCTCGTCATCGCCGTGCCGATGTACATCTGCTCCACCGGCAGCATCCCTGTGGCGGCGGCACTGATGATGAAAGGCCTGTCGCCCGGCGCGGCCTTGGTGATGCTGATGGCGGGTCCGGCGGTCAATTTAGCCTCCATCCTCGTGGTGAACAAATCGCTTGGGCGGCGTTTCACCACGATTTATCTGCTCACGATAGTCGTCTTTTCGGTTCTCTTCGGATTGTTAATCAACGCTTTGGGCATTGGCGCAGACCTTGTCGTGCCTGCCACCGAAAATGCCGGTTGTTGCTCCACCACCACGCACCATCCCAGCGTGTTCCGCACCATTTGCTCCGTATTATTGGTAACATTCATCATAATCGCTTTAGGTATGAAACTCTTTGACAAATTCAAGAAACAAGAGGCCGTTGAAGGCACGACGACCTACACCGTCGAGGGCATGCACTGCAACCATTGCAAGGCTGCCGTCGAGAAAGCCGTGGGCGAAATCAAGGGCGTGAGTGCCGCCGAGGTCAATCTTGGCGCCAAAACCGTGACGGTCACGGGCACTGCCACCGCCGACGAGGTCCGGAAAGCCGTCGAAAAGGCGGGCTTCGAGTTCAGGGGAGAGAACAAGTAATAAAAGACGTGGGACACGGGTGACCCATTACATGACAATTCATGTTGAAGAACACGAATTTCCACGAATATGCCACGAATGGCCATGAATAATGCGACAACCCGAAAACACGTAGAGACGCTACACTGTGACATCTCTACGATTCTTATGCGGGAATTGCGAATTCGGAAGAACGGGGAAAACCACCATCAGGATTCTTTATTCTCCACTTCAGAGACCAATTGGCGGAGGTAAGCGTCAGAAACATTATCGATTTCCGACTTATCGTAGATGGACATTAGAGTGATTAGCATCTCATCGGTTGTTTGTTGCTGCACATTGTAGGTAATCACCCTTGCACCACCGCTTTTGCCTTTGCCTTTCGCAGCGATGGCCATACGGTGTTTATAGGTGTTGTGGCCTAACGAATCGCCTCCGAAAGGATTTTGCTCCAATTCATCCAAAAAAGTATCGTAATCTGAAGGAAAAGACTTGTACTTCTTGGCCAAAGCCTTTGCTCGTCTTTCGAATTCAAGCAAATAATCAATGGTCACGTTCATTGAAGCGAGGTTTTATTGTGCGAACAGACTACGGGCATTCTTTTTTGCCTGACCTGAATGCAATTCATTGAAAGCGGTTGTCAGGCTCTCCTTAACCATAGCTTTCTGCTCAGATTCGACCTCCTTTCGTTTGCTAAGGAAACGTTCCAAAGCGGCTGAAATTTGTTCTTGCATCCACTGTTGCAAAGCCGTTTCATCGGGAAATGCAGGCCGGGCCTGTTCAACTAATGCGTCGTTTAAGCTTATGTTGTAGGTACACATGATATATTTTTTTCCGCCCGCAAAAATAAGCAAATCCACCGACACCGCTGCATTAACACGAAAAAACCATCCTATTTGCTCGTATTGCAAACACGAATGTTCACGAATAAGCCACGAATGGCCATAAATTATAGACACAAATTTCCACGAATAAAACATTAATGAATAATTCGCGACCCATTACATGACAATTCATGTTGAAGAACACGAATTTCCACAAATGGGCCACGAATGGCCATGAATAATGCGGCAGCCCCCGCGTCTGAAAGACGCCTCCTCCCGTAACCGTAGGTCAGCGACCTGCAGCAGCGCAAAACGGACACACTCGGTGCATCCCTACAGCCCCACACAATAACAAAAGGCAACCCGAAGGCTGCCTTTTGCGTTATACATGGGAATTGCAAATTCCCCTCTCACTCCTTCCGAATTGCAAATTCGGAAGAACGGGGGGCATCAGCATTCCGTCGTCCAACTCCTGAAGCATGATGTTAGACGGTCGTATATCATTGTGTATCAGTGCACGGGAATGGATAAACGACAGACCGCTCAATACGCAAAGTGTGATTTGCACCGCATCTTCGAGGTCGAAACGGCCTTCGTTCCTGACGGCGTCGTAGAGCGACACGCCACGGTAGAACTCCGTCACGAGGTAATGGTAGACCACGTTGCCTTTGCGCACCTCGCCGTTATCGACATAACGGACGACGTTCTGGTTCTCGTCCGTATTCAACTCCTTACAAAGTTGGATTTCATAGACTTCCTTGCCCTCGAAGAGCTGCTCGCGCGGAATGCTACGGAAGTCGTAGACCTTCATGAAATACATCATATCGTCAGGGCCGAGCACCGTATATGACTCAGCCACAATGCCTTTCTTAATAAACGAGTGGATGACATACTTGCCAATCTTCTCCCCTTTCTTGAATGTTTGCATAAGCGTAGATTTTGAATGGGCAAAGGTCACGAAATTATTTGAAATGCGCAAGGGTTGGATAAAATATTTATTTTTGCACTCGCTTTCCACGAAGGATGAAAAGACACCTTATTATTATATTGACCCTGTTGGCATCGGCATTCTCGCTTGCAGGACAATCGCCGGAGGGTGTAGGCTTGACGCAAAAAAAGGTGGAGACCGAGCAACTGCCCGACCTCAACATTCCGCGTTACGGCCACTGCACCTTCTTTGCCAATGGCGAGCTGACGGTCATCGGAGGACACACCACGGGTTTCGTCCCCACGGCCACGGCAGAGTTTTTCCGCGACGGCGCTTGGCATACGGTGCATACGGTCTATCCGCACGACTACGGCCAAGGCATCCCCATGAAATCGGGCAAAGTCTTAGTCTGTGGAGGTGTCAGTGAGCCGTTGGGCGTCGGGCAAACCTGCTCGGCCGAATGGTACAACCCTGCCACCCACGCCTGCGAAGGATTCGGCTGCATGGACATGAAGCGCAGCAACTTCTCCGCCACCGAAATCGACAGCGGACGTGTGGTGATTTCCGGCAACTGGTACAGCGATGACGACGTGGAACTGTTTGATGGCCACTCGACCTTTGCTCACGTCAAGGAGGTGGCTGCAAAGCGTTCCTGTCCCTATATTTTGCGCACAGCTACGGACAATGTAATGATATTCAGTAGCTTGGACACAAAACATAGCAATGGCATCCGTCCTGACAGCATCATCGTCGACCAACTGCGGGGCGAGCCTTTCCACGCGCCACTGCTCGACGAATGGCGTCCGTTGGCCTACGATATTCCCCGAACGAGCGAACTTTTTTTCATCGGCAACGAGGCTGGCGACGACTACGCCTACCTGCTGCCCGTGAAAAACACCGAAGGCCAAATAGGCTTCGTAAAGACCCGTGGCACCGACTTCAGCCTGCTTACTACTACTTGCGCGGTGCCGACGACATTCCAAGGCGACAGTATCCGATACCATTTCCCCGTGGTGGACAGGCAGCGCGGACGGAGCTATCTGGCGGGCTTCAGCCAAAAAAGCAAACGTGTTTATGTGCTGCGCGTGGATTACACGGAGCATCCCGCCCCATTGACGCTCTATTATACCGACCCGCTGTTTGCCACAGGCCTCACTTGGCCCATTCTCAACGCCGACGGCAATCTCATCCTTGCCGGTGGCCTCGCCGAATCCAACTACAATCCGCTTTGGTCCGTGGTGGTGGCGCGCATCCATCCCGAGGCACCGATGATGGCCGCCCAAGCCTCGTTTCCGTGGCTGTGGGTTGGATTGGGTGCGGCTTTTGTGGCGGCGCTTCTTGCCTACCTTATTTTATATCGTGCGCGAAGGGCAACACCACGCAAGGATGACTTGGCAGGAGAGACCGACGAAGCCAACGAAACGGAAAAGCCGACCGCCACAGCGACACCAACGAGCAGCGTTGCCAATGACGAGCTGCTGCAGCGCGTCTGCCAACTGATGGAGGAACAGCGCCTTTACCTGAACAGCAGCCTGAAAATGACTGATGTGGCGACGGCAGTAGGCTGCAACCGCAATGCCCTGTCGGCGTGCATCAACAACCTGCGCAACTGTTCGTTCAGCAAATTCGTCAACACCTATCGCGTGGAGCATGCCAAGCAGTTGCTCAGCCAGCCCGACACCCGTGTCTCGGAGGTATGGATGGAGGCAGGATTCGCGAACGAGACGACCTTCTTCCGCACCTTCAAGGCCATCGTCGGCACGACACCTTCCGAGTGGAAAAACCGCAATCAGCTATAAATCCGCTTACAATATATCATTTGTAAGTTGATTTTGACGATTTGTAAGTACACATTCTTTCTCGTATTCCGATTTTTGCAACACGCTGTTGCAAACAGCGTTTATTGTCTACAAATTTAAGCAACTTAATCTTTAAAATTTAACCAATATGAACAAAATGATGAAGGCAGTAGCAGCCTTAATGCTAATGACAGCAGTGGTTTGCGCCGCAGGATGCACGAAACCAGACGAACCTAACAACGGAGGCAACAATAATGGTGGAAGCAATGGCGGCGGAAATAGCGGTGGCACTGGCACTTACAATGGCTATGAATACGTTGACCTCGGCCTGCCAAGCGGTGCGCTGTGGGCCACCTGCAATGTGGGTGCCGACACACCAGAAGGCTACGGCGACTACTTTGCATGGGGCGAGACACACCCAAAGACCACCTACAATTGGAGTACTTACAAATATTGCAATGGTGACCGTAACCAGTTGACCAAATACTGCGACAAATCCAGTTTCGGCTACAACGGCTTCACCGACGACCTGACTACCCTTCTACCCGAGGACGATGCAGCCACGGCCAACTGGGGCGGAAACTGGCGCATGCCTACCGAGGAAGAATGGCAGGAACTCTACAACAACACGACCATGACCGGGACGCAGCAGAACGGCGTGAACGGATGCCTGCTCACTGCTTCCAATGGCAATAGTCTCTTCCTGCCCGCCGCCGGCTACCGCTGGGACTCGGAGCTCTACTACGCAGGCTCCGACGGCCACTACTGGTCGCGCTCGCTCGACGCGGGCAACCCGAACTTCGCGTGGCGCTTCATGTTCGGTTCGGACCTCTACAACGTGTTCGACAACCACCGCTGCCATGGCTTCCCGGTGCGCCCTGTCCTCGCGAACTAACCCTTGTTCCGTTCGTCCACGGGCAGAACGGGCAAGGGGGGCGTGAGTTGTCGGACGGGGCGCCCGCCCCAGCGGGCTACCCAGCCCCGCCCGGCAACTCACGCGAGCGGTAATATGAGGCGACGTTTCCAAGCGTCGCACCTGCACAAACGTATGAATCACAAACCACAACGGAACAATATACAAGGGTAAGTTCACAGGCGGTCGGCCCACACTCGTCAAGCGTGGGATAGCACCGATGAGGCAATTGGCTTGCACTTAGGCATTCCTTCGGCTCCGAAAACAAACAGACCGCTGACGCATTCATTTGAGGAAGTCTCTTCCTGCCCGCTGCGGGCAACCGTTGGGACGACGAGCTCAACAACGCTGGCACGAACGGCAACTATTGGTCGAGTTCGCTCGACTCTGAAATACCGACATTTGCTATTGACTGGTACTTCGAGGAGAACTCGAGCACCATGTACCTCGGAGAACCAACTCGCAGTAACGGTATACCTGTCAGAGCCGTGTGTTTAGCCAACTGATTTCCCGCAGCGGTCATAACAGGTGAGTAGCGCAAAGCCACCCTCGAAAACTCTGGGATTCCGTGTCATCGGAAGGAGTTGAAGGGTGGCTTTTTAAAATTAGGCATCAAAAAAGGAGAGTCATACGGCTTTCCTTTTCTTTTTGGTTTGCTTCTCCATAAGCTAAAATTTTAGATGATTACTATGTGATTTAAAGATTTCAGATTTAAAGATTTAAAGATTTGCCTGCCGGGGTTGTTTGAAACCCCCGAACCCCCTTAAAAGGGGGACACCTGCCGGACGCGGGCCTGCCGGACGCATTTTCTCAACCCGTCTCTGCGTCGCTTCGCGCGTCCCCCTTTCCCCCTTCTGAGGGGGCAGGGGGGATTCCGAAAACCCAAAACCTGCATCGCTTCGCGAAAAAACAAATCAGCCTCCCTTGCCGCAATGCAAGAAAAGCCGTATAATCCCGCGCGATGAAGCCGAGAGGTCAGATTAATTGAATGTGTGTGTG
>JAFSJF010000034.1 GCA_017439405.1 Bacteroidales bacterium | reverse complement strand
TTGCCTTTCAGCTCGGGGATGGCTTTGGCAGCGGCCTTGCCGGCGCCGGTCTCGGTGATGACCATGTTCAACGGGGCCGAACGACCACGACGCTCTTTCTTGTGGTAGTTGTCCAACAGGTTCTGGTCGTTGGTGTAGCTGTGGATGGTCTCGAAATGGCCTTTGACGATGCCAAATTTCTTCAGCATGACCTCAAGGCCTGGCACGATGGCGTTGGTGGTGCAGGAGGCAGCCGAGAAGACGGTCTCGTTCTCAAGGTCGAGCGTGTCTTGGTTGACGCCATAGACCACATTCGGGATGTCGCCCTTGCCGGGAGCGGTGAGCAGCACCTTGCTGACGCCCTTTGCCTGAAGGTGACGCGACAAGGACTCGCGGTCGCGGAAGGCACCCGTATTGTCGATGAGCAGGGCATCTTTGATGCCGTATTCGGTGTAGTCGAGGTCCTCGGGGTTCTTGGCTTCGAGGAAGAGGATCTTCTGTCCGTTGACCATCATGGCGTTTTCGCCTTCGATGGGCGTGCACACTCCGTGGAAGTAACGGTGCACCGAGTCGGTGCGGAACAGGTTGATGCGCTTGGCGATGTCTTCGGGCGAGTTCTTGCGGGTGACGATGGCACGGACGCGGAGGGCATCACCCCTGCCTGCCATCTCCGTCATCTCGCGGCAAAGTATGCGACCGATACGGCCAAAGCCATAGAGCACGACATCCTGCACCTTGTTGCTGCGTGGAACGGCATCGATGATGTAGCTGAGCTTGTCGCGCACGAAAGCCGTCACGTCGTTATTATACTTTTCATGTTCATCGGTCCACTCCGAATTGAGGCGACCAAGGTCGATACGGGCAGGAGCCAAGTTCTCGGCCAACAAGGCCTTGGCGATGAGCAGCGAGTCCTGCACACGCACGGGCTTGCCAAGCACGTTGGCGGCACGAAGGTGCTTGTTGAGGATCTTGCCCGAGCCACGGTTGACCAACAAAGAGCGCAACAGGATGAGCTCGACGGACTTGTCGTACCACAGTCTTCCGACGATGTTGATGAGTTCATTGGCGGCTTTTTCGTTTTCGTTCCAAGCCTTCAAGGAAGTTTCGAAATTTTCGTTGTTCATGATTGGTTTTTTTGTTAAACTTGAATTGACGGATAGTTTGGGGCAAAGATATGGAATAATCCAATCAGAATAGAAAAAAAGCAAAAAAAAGGTTGTTTTTTTGGAATCAGACACCAAACTCAGGATGCAACGCCACGAACTTCCTTTCGTACTGCCAGATGCGGCTCAACGTGCAGCGTGTCCACTCGAGGCGGAGCTCGTCCTTCTCTTCCTCCGAAAGCTGCCAGCCGATGTCGGTCGAAGCGTGGAGGCGGTTGGTCAGCGTGTAAAGAAGCAGAGCCGCCGAGACGCTGATGTTGTAGCTCTCCGTGAAGCCGAACATCGGGATGCGGACGCGCATGTCGGCATGGGCGACCACGTAATCCGAAAGGCCCTGCTTCTCAGTACCGAACACCAAAGCGACGGGCTTGTCCAAAGGCAGCGTATCAGGCGTGAAATCGTCGCGATGCGGACAAGTGGCGACAATGTTGTATCCCTTATCGTGCAGTTTTCCAAAAGCTTCCGGCGTGTTGAACTCCACCTTATTATAATAATGCAAGTTGAGCCACTTAGTGCTACCCATCACAACCTCGGGATTCACCTCATAGCTGTTGTTGTTCTCCACAATGTGCACATCCTGGACCCCCATCAGCTCGCAACTGCGAAGAACGGCACTGGCGTTGTGGGGCTGGAATATGTCCTCCAAAACCACTGTAACGTGGCGCGTACGATACCGAAGCACCTCCTCAAAGCGCTGTTTTCGCTCGTCGGTGATGAACTGGCCCAAAAAAAGAAGCAAGGCTTGGTCGCGTGTTGTCATGGCATTATCGTTTAAACGGTTGCAAAGGTAGGCATTTTTTCGCCTTGCACAAAATAATCGACAGAGGATAAATTTGCACAACACTGATATTCAACGAATTGCATTTCCACAACAAAAATATGGCCCAAAAAATGAAAAAAAAGGTCTTTCATATTTTGAAAAAGCGTACTTTTGCAACTCAAAATTTTGAATCGATATGGCAAATAAACAAGACACGAAACAAGGAGACGAAAGGCTCGAAAACGTAGAAGAAGCCTTGAGCAAAACAGAACTTTGGATTGAGAAAAACCAAAAGACACTGTGGATTATTCTGATTGTGCTGTTGGTTGTGGCCTTCGGCATTTACGGCGTGACGAAATACAGGCAAAAGCGCGACAAGACCGCCAGCACCATGATTTACAAGGCGCAAGACTACTTCAACAAGGAGCAGTATGACGTAGCCTTGAACGGCGACGGCAACAACGTCGGCTTCCTCGATATCGTGAACGACTACGGCAGCACCAAGACTGGAAAACTGGCCGCATACTACGCCGGCATTGCATACATGAAACAAGGCAACTACAACGACGCCATCGAATACCTCAAGAAATACACAACCAACGACCAAGTGCTGGCTCCGTTGGCCTTGGGCGCCATCGGCGATTGCCACATGGAACTCGGCGACATGAACAACGCCGCTTCATACTACGGCAAGGCCGCAGCCAAGAACCCCAACGACTTCACCAGCCCTATTTTCCTCATGAAAGAAGGCAACACCTATGAAATCATGGGCAACTACGGCAAGGCCCTCGAAACCTACAAAAAGCTCAAGAAAGACTTCCCCTTGAGCAACGAAGCCTTCGAGATCAGCAAGAACATCGCCCAGATGGAAGAGAAACTCAAATGAACGAGAGATAGAGATTGTTTTTTTCATAAGAATTTGTTTTTTAATTTAAAGTGTTTGTACCTGGCTCTTCGGAGCCAGTTTTTTTGTCCTTGCCATGAAAAACATCCGCATTGTGTATTTCGGCACCCCTGAGTTCGCGGCCTCACAGCTTGAGGCCATCCTTGCCGCCGGCTTCGACGTGGCTGCAGTGGTCACCATGCCCGACAAGCCCGCCGGCCGAGGCAAGAAAATACAATTCTCGGAAGTCAAGAAAACGGCTTTAGCCCACGGCTTGCCCCTACTCCAACCCGAGAAGCTAAAGGATCCGGATTTCTTGAGCCAATTGGCCACGTACCAAGCCAACCTTTTCATCGTCGTGGCGTTCAGGATGTTGCCTGCCGTGGTATGGAAAATGCCCAAGCTCGGCACCTTCAACCTCCATGCATCGCTGCTGCCCCAATACCGAGGAGCGGCACCTATCAACTTCGCCCTCATCAACGGCGAGACGGAGACTGGCCTGACCACATTCTTCCTCAACGAGGAAATCGACAAGGGCGACATCATCATGCGCGAGAAAGCGACCATCCGCCCCGACGAGACGGCAGGCGAACTGCACGACGAGCTGATGCTCTTGGGAAACCGCATCGTCGTGGAAACCATCAAGAAAATAGGACAAGGATGCCTCTCGACCCAAAACCAGGAAGAATTTGCCGGAAACCGGCCCTTGAAATCCGCACCGAAAATCACGAAAGAGTTCTGCCGCATCAATTGGCATCAAGACTGCCTGACGATTTTCAACCACATCCGCGGCCTATCACCCTACCCTGCAGCCCACACCCAATTGGTTTCAGGACAGGGCAATAGCATCGAAATGAAAGTGTTCGCATCGGAGATAGAGGCGGAAACGCCAACCCTGCCTGTCGGAACCGTGGTCACCGACAACAAGACCGTCCTGAAGATCATGGCAGAGGACGGTTTTGTCCGATTGACCCAAGTCCAACAAGCCGGGAAAAAAAACATGTCTGTCGCCGACTTTTTACGTGGGACCCAGCTATTGGGTGAATGGAAAACAGCTTGATTTGGAGCAAAAAAGGTAGTTTTTCAGAAAAATTGAGGTTTTTTTCAGAAAAAAGATGTTTTTTTGAAAAAAAACGCTTGCATTTTTGAAAAATACATTACTTTTGTGGCCTAATTGTTTAACCCAAATAGAATTAAAATGAATAGAGTTGAATTAATCGCTGCCGTCGCTGAAAAAGCCGGCATGACAAAAGTCGATGCAAAAAAGGCCGTTGAAGCCATCTTGGAAACAGCTAAAGAAGAACTGAAGAAAGACGGTAAGATTGCCCTCGTGGGTTTTGGCACCCTTTCCGTTGCCACCCGCCCGGAGAGAAAAGGACGCAACCCGAGAACCGGCAAGTCCATCAAGATTGCCGCCAAGAAGATTGCGAAGTTCAAAGCCGCAAGCAACCTCTTGAAATAAAGAGAACCAATCCTAACGAAAAGCCGTCAGCCCTGACGGCTTTTCTTGTTTTTGGAAGAGTCCAACCTGCCGTCTTTCCCCAACTGCAACACGCCGTTATCAATCAGGAAACGGATGGAATCCAACACCATCCCTTCGTCATAATCCCTGCATTGCGCCACCACCTCGCCTATCGGCTTGGACGACTCGCTCACCATGCTCACCAACCTATTTTCAATCGATTGATAATCAACCAATCCTGAAGACTTTCTCCGACATACGTCGCAGCGCCCGCATGTTTCATTGGCCTTCTCATTGAAGTAGCGCAACAACTGCACACTGCGGCATTCCTCGTCGTTGTTCACGAAACCGACGACCGCCCTCACGCGTTCTTCGGCATTCCTTTTTCGGTCGTGGTAGTTCTCTCTCGAAAGATTAAAATACTTTGTATCAACAAATTCCGTCAAGAAAAGTACATGAGGCTTGTCATTGCGCGGCGCGTAGGACAGGAGGTTATAGGCATCCAGCGTTTTCAGTTGCTCAAGCGTTTTTTCAGCCGTCAGGCCGGCTTTCTTCGCCAAAACCTCCTCATTGACTCTCACAAACTCCGTCATCACTCCAGGCAGATTGCGCAACATGCACATAATCAAATCGCCATATTGCGGATTGTTGACCTGGAATCCATAAATGTCGTCACGCGAAGCCTTAATCATGACCTTGGAAGGCTCGTCGAAACTATCGGAAAGGACGAGGAAGCCCTCTTTCTCAAGGATTTTCAAAGTATGGAAAACCTCCACAACCGAAAACCCATATCGATTAGCGAACTCGCTGATAACCAATGGATAAGATGTATCTTTCCCTGCCCCGACGGGAATGTTGAAATAATTCCCCAAAGCGTTGTATATCAGTTTGATTCGTTCCAATTCAGGGAATGAATGGGACAAATCTTCCAGCAACTTCTTGACATCGGCGGGCGAGATGAGGAGGGAAGCCTCGGACGGCTTCAAATCGCGGCCTGCACGACCTGCCTCCTGAAAGTAGGCCTCGAGGCTGTCGGGCAAGTCCATATGGATGACGAGACGCACGTCGGGCTTGTCGATACCCATGCCGAAAGCGTTGGTCGCCACCATGATCCTCACCTTGCCCATCATCCAAAGGTCTTGCCGCTCGTCGCGAACCTTGGCATCGAGGCCCGCATGGTAGAATGTCGCCGAAATGCCAACCGAGTTGAGCCAGTCAGCGATAACCTGTGTGCGCTTTCGGTTACGAACATACACGATGGCGCTGCCATCTGTCATGGCATCCAGCTTGCGACGCAGCACGCCGTATTTGTCAGCCTCGTGGAGCACGTTGTAAGTCACGTTCTTGCGTTCGAAACTGCTTTGGAACACGTTCTTGTGCTTGAAGCCAAGACGCAATTGTATGTCGTCCACAACTTTGGCCGTTGCCGTTGCCGTCAGAGCCAGGACTGGCGTTTTCGGCATATACGGTCTGATGTCGGCGATTTTCAGGTAGGGCGGACGAAAGTCATAGCCCCATTGCGAGATGCAATGCGACTCATCGACGGCCAAAAGGCAAACCTTCATCCGTTTCACTGCCTCGACGAAAACATCGGTTTGAAGGCGCTCCGGCGAGACATAAAGGAACTTCAGCCTCCCAAAAACCGCCTGATTATAAGTCAGTTCCAACTGGTCTGGATGCATCCCTGAATAGATGGCTGCAGCAGGAATACCTCTCTCCACGAGGTGCGCCACTTGGTCTTTCATCAGTGCAATGAGCGGGGTAACGACCAGGCAAAGACCCTCCATCGCCATGGCCGGCACCTGAAAGCAGATGCTCTTGCCGCCGCCTGTAGGCAACAATGCAAGCGTGTCTTTACCTGCCATCACCGAATCAACGATATCCTCTTGAAGCGGGCGGAACGAGGGATAGCCCCAAAATTTTTGCAATATGGCCACTGTAGCTGCACTCATAGCAAAGGCAAAGTTACAGTATTTTTCCGAAAACGTATTGCGTATAGCGAAAAAAACATGAAAAACGGGGCGATTGCCAAAAAATTGGCATTCGCCCCTTTTCAATAGGAAATGATGTCGCTTAGTGTTTATCTCACTATCAATTTCCTATAACAAGTTCCCTTGCCTTCAATGCTGATTCTCAGCGTGTAAACGCCAGCGGCTTCGGGGGCGGTGATTCGCTGTAGCGACGTTGCGCGCAACGTCTCTACCACGCTACCCAGCGCGTTGATGATTTCAACAGTTACCTTGCTGGTTTCCACGCCATCGAAGCCGAGGCTGACGGCCCGGCCATGCTCCACGGGGTTCGGGAAGACTTGCAGGCTGCTGGCCCACTCGTCCACGCCCGTCGTGCTGCGGAAACTGACGACGTAAGGCTCGTCGAAGCTGCCGATGATGGCATTGGTTTCGTATGGCAGAGACGCAAAGCATTGCGTTTCTACGGCACCAGTTTCGGTGTCGTAGAGGCCGAAATTCAGTCCAGCGGCCTCGTCGCCTGCCACGGTCAGGAAGGCCATGTAGCGGTTGAGCGGCTCAACGTAGAGCAGTCTTGCGCTGCCACGGCATTCGCCGTTGGCGAAGGCGGCCAGCTCGTAGCGCTCGCTGCGGAGTTCGCTGCCGTCCAACTCAACGATTGCCGTCACGCTCATGTTGTCGGGATAGGCGTTCAGGTCGGGCTGCCAGTGGTTGCCTTCGGCGGTCTGGTTGGACTTCAGGTCGCCTCGCGTTCCGCCTTCGGGGTAGGTCAAGACGATGTCGGCGCCTGCATTCGACTTGTACATCAGGCCCATGCCAGGATTCAAAGTGCTCAGCGAACCGTACCAGCCGTAGCCGGCAAGGTAGGAGGCGTAGCCATCGTTCTGCGACTTCAGCATGTCGCCATTGTGTGGCGTGATGCCTGACAGT
>JAFSJF010000033.1 GCA_017439405.1 Bacteroidales bacterium | reverse complement strand
GCAAGCCACCAACGATGACGGCACGCCCATGACGGAATCCTTCACCGAAACGGTAAACACCTACACACCAAAAGGTTATACACTTTATTTGCCGTACAGCATCACCCTTTCAGGCGACTGCAAAGTGTATGAGCCAACCTCTTGGGACGTAAGCACAAGCAAGTTGAACTTCACCCATGTGGAAAACAACGAGGTGGAGGCCTACAAGCCTTACTATGTCGTGGTCAACAAGGGCGAGATAAGCCTCAACACCTACACCGAACATGTTATCGCAACGCAGTCAGACCATACTGTCACGCTTGATGATGGATCTTTTAATATAATTGAAGCTTTGGATGGAGACCTTTTCTTCACTTCTAATTACTATATCTTTCAGAACGGTCAGTGGGTGAAAACTTCATTAGGGAGCACGCTCGACGCATTCACTTTCTATATCCAAAGCAACCAGGCAAGCCCCGGTGAGTCTTTCGGCATCAACTTGATTGACAACACCGTCATCGATCTTGCCGTAACAGGCCATGGCGACAGCGACGGCGGCTGGGCATTCATTGCCTCGCCTGTTGTGGACGACATCGCACCTTCTGTGGTGGAAAACCTTGAGGGAGTGAAGTATGAGACAGGCACGTACAACTACGACCTCTACCGCTTCAACCAAAGCGCCGACTTGGAATGGGAGAACTACCACTCGCACGACACACAAGAGAATCCTTTCATGCTCGAAAACGGCAAGGGCTATCTCTATGCCTCCAAGAATGATAAGACCTTGCATTTCGGCGAACCCTTCAACACCGACAACACCAAGACCGTCAATCTCGAATACGATGCCGAAGCCGAGTTTGCCGGCTGGAACTTGGTGGGCAACCCATTCCCCGTGGCGGCCTACGCCAACAGGAGCTACTACAAGATGAACGCGGCAGGCACAGCCATCGAGCCGGTGGCGGTGTCGTCGGCAACGCCCATCGACGCCTGCACCGGCGTGATGGTGAAGGCCGAAACGACAGGCGAAACGGTAACCTTCAGCCGCACGGCGCAGCAAAGCGCGGGCAACAACGGAATGATACAAATCGCCGTGGCGCAAGCCGACACACGCGGCAACGCCATTCAGGACAAGGCCATCGTGAGCTTTAACGCTGATGACCGCTTGGAGAAATTCGTCTTCGGCGAGACGGATGCCAAAATCTATATCCCGCAAGGCGGGAAGGATTATGCCGTGGCCACCGTTGGTGGTAGAGACGGTGTGCACACCGTCTCTACAACAGACGAAATTCCCGTCAATTTCAATGCCGCCAAAAACGGCACCTACACGTTGACCTTCGACACGCAAAACCTCGATTTGGATTACCTGCACCTGATTGACAACCTCACCGGCGCGGACATCGACCTTCTGAACCACGAAGCCGTCATTGCGGGCGAAGACCCGCAATCTCATGCGCCCTCGTACACCTTCACCGCCAAGACGACCGACTATGCCTCGCGCTTCCGCTTGGTGTTCTCGGCATCCGCAGACGAGACGTCTGCGAACCGGCCGTTTGCGTTCATCAGCAATGGGAATATCGTTATCAATGAGGCGGACGCACGCGGTGCGTCCCTACAGGTGGTGGACGTGACGGGACGTGTCATCGTTTCCATGGGCGGACACACGCGGTGTGTCCCTACGATGGGAATGGCGCCTGGTGTTTACGTTTTGCGCCTCATTGACGGCGACAACGTGCGGACACAAAAAATCGTCATCCCATAACCTTGATTGTTAGGCTGTCGCACCATGGCAACCTCCTATTGATTACCACAAAAACAAAACTAATCACGAAAAAATCCCGTCATCGCTGACGGGATTTTTTGTGTTCCAACCTCCGAAGCGGTGGTTTAAGTTGGTGGTTTACAGCTTTTCGGGCGAAAGCACCTTGGGCGTGTAGGTCTTGCCCGTGCCTTGCATACCCTTGCCGCCGATGACGAAGGTGCAGGTAGGCTCAAGGTCGGTCAGGCTGCTTCCCGTGCTGGGCGCCCCCACGGGGAACGTGCCGGTGACCGTGTTCAGCACACGACCGTTGTAGCGCACGGTGAGGACGTAGTTCGTGGCAACCGTCTCGTCGCAGTTGCTGTACATCACGACGTAGGCCTTGTAGGTGCCGGCTTCAACGGTGGCATCGTCTTCGTAGTAGATGTTCTCGTTGTTGATGTTGTCGATGTTGCAACCAGCATTGGAGTCGAGGTCAAGCTGGCCGCCGTTGCTGCTTGAGCTGTTGCCATAATAGATGTGCGTGCCGTTAGGCTCAATCAGGTGGAGGTCGATGTCCTTGGCGTTGTCGAACGAGACGCTGACTTGCAGCTTGCCCGTTCCGACTTGGATCATGGATACTTCGACTTCGTAGATCTGGCTGACGTCGCCCGACGTGTCTACATAGGCGAATTGCAAGGTGAACGTTTCGAGCGAGATGTCTTGTTTGACGACGAGGACGACGGAACAGGTGCCGTCGGTGTTGCGCACCGGGGCGGCCTCGCAGTAGCCGAACTGGTCCTTGATGCCCACAATCACGCGGGCCATGTCGCTCGGAACGGTGAGCGTGATGTAGGCCGTGCCACCGGCCACGAGGTTGCCGTTCATGCTCACGTTGGAGATTTTCTTGTTGTTGTCGGGCTCGGGGAAGTCGAAGCCGTGGTAAATGCCCTCTTCAATCTCGAAGAAGTCCTTGACGCCTGCCTTAAGCAAGTCTTCCTTTTGGTTGCCGGTCTTGAAACAACCGACAAGGAGAATCGCGCTGACAATCAAAGCGCCGAAAGCCGTTAATTTGTGCTTTGCCATAATGTGAAAGTTTTAGATGATTAAATTTGTTGTTGATGTAATAAGTTACAAATGCCTGTAAGTGTTGATTGTATTTTTGTGGCAAATGTATGCCTATCTCCGTGATTTGGCCTTTGCATTTTCGCAGAAAAAAACTGTCGTTTTTGCAGAAATGACGGGGATGTCGCCACGAAAACCGACACTTTTCGCTGTGAATTTGACAAAAGCGGCCATATATGGATGTACAGTGCTTCTTTTTTGGCTATCTTTCCTCTATAAATCCTTGCCCCAAAGAGCGAGATAGGTCAAAAAGGTGCCAAATTAGGTGGCAGGCGACAATGCGGTAGCAAGCCGCCCCGTTGGGACGGTCAAAGAAAACAATGAAGTAATTTTCCTCT
>JAFSJF010000032.1 GCA_017439405.1 Bacteroidales bacterium | reverse complement strand
TGTACCTTTGCGTCTCGTTAAGATGTTGCATCTTGCTTTTGTTTTGGAGACCGCAAATGTGGCATTTTTTCCATTAATCCCGTCACTCTTGGCGGGGTTATTTGTACCCTCCTTTTATAACTTTCTAAGTTGAACTTATAATGTGTACAAAAATTTACCCGTTGGATTTCGTTATCGAAAGACTCGAATGGGTATTACCAAGATTTGCTTTAGATTTGCATAAGATTTGTTTCTGTTGAAAACCAGCAATATACCCGACAGCAAACGACAATAATCGACTACAAACGTTTAATCAACGGCTCGGTATTGACAAAGGTTGTTACTTTGCAGCGTCAAACCGATGGTTCGGCAAGCTCGCCAACCTCGGAGGGACAGGAAACAAACGTATTATTAATTCATCAAAACACACAAAACCATGAGTACAATGAGAAATTCGGTCACGCTGGTTGGCCGCCCGGGCGCAGAGCCTGAAGTGAGAATCTTTGGCAACAACAACAAGAAGGCGCGTTTCAGCCTCGCCGTGACGGAACGCAAGCGCAACGCCAACAACGAGTGGGTGAGCGACACGCAGTGGTTCCCCATCGTGGCTTGGGGCAAGACCGCCGAGCGCGTCGAGAACAACGTCAGGAAAGGGATGCAAGTGGCCATCAGCGGCATGCTTCGCAACAACGAGTGGACCGACGACAAGGGCAATCGGCATTCCATCACCGAGGTCTGGGTGAACGACTTGCTGCTGATGGATAAGGCTAAGGATTGACACGTTTGGATGAAGGAAACGGGAGGTTCGCCCGTTTCCTTTATCCTGAAACCACAAACACCCGTCCGTCCTTCCACTTCGAGTGCCGTAGCATCTCGTTGGTGAAGTGGGTGCGGCTGCCCATCTTGTCGAGCAGTTCCCTGGCCTTGTCGAACTGCCGCAACTCGCGATGGATTTCCGGCACTTCAAGGTCGATTTGCTCCTCGGGGTGCTTTTCGAGCAGGGCCAAGAGTCGCTTCAGGTTGTCGTTGAAGCCTTTCAGGTTCTTGATGAACAGCTTCTCGCCTTCGAGAATCATCTTGCGGTTGTTGTGCCACACCCCGAAGCTCATGAAGCCGTTGATGAGGTACTTCAGGCGCACGTGCTGGTGGTTGCGGTGCAGGTCGTTGTAGGCCCACCACAGGAACCGTCGCAGGTAAATCTCGTTTTTCGGCTCATAGTGGCTCTTCTTCAGGAAGGTCTGGTAGTGGTTGATGAGGGCGAGCTTGCCCTTGTTGTCGGAAAAGCGGATGCCGTAGAAGCGCCAAGTGTTCCAGGAATAGGCCTCGACATCGGGCTTTTCGTAAGTGATGAAAGGCTCGGTCGGCTTCTCCACCCAAAACACATGGGCGCACGAAGGGCAAAGGATCATCTTTTGCGGCGTGGTGATGAGGTTGTCGTTCAGCACCTTGCCGTCGGAATACAAGATGGCCTCGTTGACGAGCTCGGCTTTCAGGTTGCGGCCTTCGAGCCAGGCTTGGCAATGGGGGCATTGGAAATAATACGAGTCGAATTTCAGCATTTCCGTTCTTGTTTGCGGCGGTAAAGGTAAGACTATTTTTCATTTCCGCCCGTAGTCGGCGGGGATTTCGCCCCAAATCTCGGTCTTCCACTTCAAGACGGGCACATCTATCGTGTTTTCGGCCAGCCATTTCTCGGCGCGGGCGATAAGCTCGAAGAGACGCTCGTTCTTGGCGTTGGGCGGCAGCTTGGTCTTGCATTTCTTCTGCCTTATCCATATCTGCGCGTTCACCGAGTCGCTGTAGATGGGGTAACGCCAGCCGTTCTTCTTCTGCAAGGAAAGCGCGTGGACGAGGGCCAAAAACTCCCCGATGTTGTTGGTGGCGTTAGGGAAAACGGGGCTTTTGAACAGGTCTTTTTTTGTGGTCGGTTGTGTGCTGAAGTCAACGTAAACGCCCTGGTATTCCATCTTTCCAGGGTTGCCCGAGCAGGCGGCGTCCACCGCGATGCAGGGGCTGAGCGGCCGTTCTGTCGCAGCCGAAAGGTCCATCACCGGGGCCGCATCCTTGCCCCAATAGGCATCCGGCCCTTGCTTGAAAGCCTTTTCCGCGCTCAGACGGTCGGGGAAACCCTTGAATTTGGCTCCCTTGCAGCCCATGATTTCCTTCTTGCAGACTTCCCAGTCGCTGTAAATGCCTGGGTTGCGACCGCTCCAAACGACGTAAAACTTGTTCTTCGCCATGTGCTGATGTTTCAGTGTGTCAGTATTTCCAAGCCCGTTTCGGTCATGAGGAAAGTGTGTTCCCATTGCGCGGAGGGCAGTTCGTCCTCGCTGATCACGGTCCAGCCGTCGGCGCTGTCGATGAAGACCTTCCAAGTGCCGGTGTTGATCATCGGCTCGATGGTGAACACCATGCCTGGCACGAGCAACATTCCCGTGCCTTTCTTGCCGTAGTGCAGCACTTCGGGGTCGTCGTGGAACTTGAGCCCCACGCCGTGGCCGCAAAGGTCGCGAACCACGCTGAAACCGTTCTTGTGGGCATGCTTCTCGATGGCGTTGCCGATGTCGCCGACGAAGCCGAAAGGCTGGGCGGCCTCCATACCGATGTAGAGGCATTCCTTGGCCACGTCGACCAGTTTCTGCTTCCGTTTTGTGGTCTCGCCGATGACGTACATGCGCGAGGCGTCGGAATAGAAGCCGTTTAGGATGGTGGTCACATCGACGTTGATGATGTCGCCATCCTTGAGTATTTCCTTCGCCGAGGGGATGCCGTGGCAGACCACCTCGTTGATGGAGGTGCAGACGCTTTTCGGGAAGCCTTCGTAGCCCAACGGAGCGGGAATGGCTCCGTGCTCGATGGTATAATTGTGAACCAATTCGTTGATTTCCAATGTGCTCATACCAGCGTGGATTCTCTCTCCCACGAGGTCGAGGATGGCCGTGGTGATGACGCCGCTCTTTTTGATGCCTTCGATTTCCTCGGGGGTGCGGATGAGGCTGCGTTTGGGCACCATCGCGCCCTTGGCCTCCATAGCCATCACCTTTTTGTCCAATGCTGTCGGTTCCTGTCCGGCCGGCACACGCCATTTCTTACGCCTGTTAAACATAACGCATTCAAATTAGGCCGCAAAAGTACGTTTTTTTTCAATTCATTTGGCTATCACAATCCCCAACTCCTTATTAATCTGCTTGCGAATGTCGTCGAGGTCCTTTTTGCGCTTGAGCAAGATGAGCTGGTCGTCGCTGTCGTTGGCGTTTTTCAACTCTTCTTCGACAGCCTTGCGGCGTTTCTCGATGATGAGGTCTTTGTAGCGGTAGATGGTGGAAAGCACCGTGGCGCGTAGCACGTCTTCCTCGCGTTTGACGAAAATGCCATGTTTTTCCCATTGGTCGAGCTTGTAGGGCGACGAAAGCAGGTCGGCGGCTAATTGGGCTATGGCCTCGTCTTCGTGCGAGACGAAAAACTGGTCGTCAGGGATGCGACCCTCGTCGAGAGCCTGGTCGAAAAGGTCGAAGATCTTGCGATTGACGGCGTTGGTGAAAAGAAATCCGTCGTTCTTCAGGTCGTCGATGATGAATTGGGCTACCGAAACTTGTTCGAGCAGGCGTTTTCCTTCCTCGTCAATGCGCTCATCCACAATGGTTTCACGACCATACATCAGCAGGAGCTTCACCAACTCGCGCTCTTGATAGTAGCCCGCAGGAAGTTGTTCCTCAAGGGTTTCCTCCTGCTTGGGTTGGGTCGTTGTCGTGTTTTCCGTTTCGGGAACCGCCTCGCCTTCCACTCCCAATGATTTCTTGAACTTCGCCCTCAAGATCTTGTTCAGCTCGTTGGTGAGCGTTTGTTCGGGCATGTCCAAAAGGCGGCTGCATTCCTTGACGTAGGTGATGCGGAAGATGCTGTCGGGGATGACGGAGATGGTCTCCACGATGTCGCGCACCACCTGCCCACGCTTGATGGGGTCGTTTTCGGCGTCTTTCAGCAGCAGTTCCGTCTTGAAGCGGATGAAGTCTTTGGCGTTGTCTTTCAGGTAGTTGGTGACATATTCCACCGAAAACTCCTTGCCGAAGGTGTCGGGGTCGTGCTCGGGCGGCAAGACCACGATGCGTACGTTCATGCCTTCGCCCAAGATCATGTCGGTGCCGCGCAAGGCCGCGTGGACGCCCGCCGAGTCGCCGTCGTAGAGCATGGTGATGTTCTTCGTGTAGCGCTTGACGAGGCGTATCTGCTCCATCGTCAGCGAGGTGCCGCTGCTGGCCACCACGTTCTCGATGCCGATTTGGTGCATCCGAAGCACGTCGAAATAGCCTTCCACGAGGATGCACTCGTCGTTTTTGGCGATGGCGTTCTTGGCGAAATAGATGCCGTAGAGCGTCTGCTTCTTGTCGTAAATCTCCGATTCGGGCGAGTTTTGGTACTTGGCGAGCTTCTTTTCGGGGTCGTTCTGAAGGATGCGCCCGCCGAAGCCGATGACGCGCCCCGTCAGGTTGTGGATGGGAAACATCACGCGGCCGTGATAGCGGTCGTAGAGCCCTTTGTTGCCCTTGATGGACAGGCCGATTTGCTCCAAAAGCTCGTCGGTGTAGCCGTTTTGCTTGGCGTGTTTCGTGAAGGCATCCCATTCGGCGGGACTGTAACCAAGGTGGAACTTCTCGATGATGGGGTTCAGGTAGCCGCGCTCGCGAAAATATTGCAGGCCTATGGTCTTGCCTTCCTCGGTGTTCCAAAGCTTGTCAATGAAAAACTTGTCAGCGAACTCGTTGATATTGAACATCTTCTCGCGGAGACTCTGCTGCATGATTTCTTCGGCGGTCAGCTCCTTCTCCTCAATCTTGATGTTGTATTTCTTGGCCAAATAGCGCAGTGCCTCGGGATAGGAGAAGTGTTCGTGTTCCATGAGGAACTTGGCCGAGTCGCCGGCCTTGCCGCAGCCGAAGCACTTGAAGATGTTTCGGGCTGGATTGACGCTGAACGACGGGGTTTTCTCGTTGTGGAACGGACAATTGCCCCACAGGTTAGAGCCACGCTTCTTCAGCGTGACGAACTCGCCCACAACCTCCTCAATGCGAGCGGTTTGCAGGATTTGTTCAACGGTTTCCCTCGGAATGGCCATGGCGCGGAGAGTTTATCCCACGTTGCAGCCGGGCGTCACCAAATCGCTCGGGGTGAGCAGAACGAGCCGACCGTCCTTGTCCTCGGCGGAAAGGATCATGCCCTCGCTGACCACGCCTTTCAGCTTGCGCGGCTCGAAGTTGGCGATGAAGCACACCTGCTTGCCCACAAGTTTCTCAGGCTCGGTGTAATACTTGGCGATGCCGCTCACGATGGTGCGCTTCTGCATTCCGTCGTCGATGAGGAATTGGAGCAATTTGTCGGCCTTCGGCACCTTTTGGCATTCGAGGATGGTGCCCACGCGAATGTCGACCTTCATGAAGTCGTCGAAGCTGACCACAGGCTTCACCTCGGCGGGCTTCCAGGCGTTGAGTTGGTTGGCTTTCTTGGTGTCTTCCAATTTCTGCAACTGCGCCGCAACAACACTATCCTCAACCTTCTCGAACAGCAGTTCCGGCTGGTTGATGACGTGGCCTTCGGGCAGCAAAACGGTGTTTTCGGCATCATTCCAGCCCTTCACGTCGAGGCCAATCATCTTTTGCAGTTTCTTCGCGCTGAAGGGCAGGAAAGGCTCGCTCAAGATGGCCAAATGTGCCACAATCTGCAAGCTCAGAGCCATCACGGTCTTCACCCTTTCGGGGTCGGTCTTGATTTGCTTCCAAGGCTCGTTGTCGGTGAGGTATTTGTTGCCAAGTCGGGCAAGGTTCATCAGTTCGCCGAGGGCTTCGCGGAATTTGTAGGTCTCGACGAGGTGACCGATTTTCGCGGGGTATGCGTTCATTTCCTCGATGGTGGCCTTGTCGGTGTCGTTGAGGGTGCCCAAAGCGGGAACGGCACCTTCGTAGAACTTATGCGTCAGCACAAGGGTGCGGTTGACGAAGTTGCCGAAGATGGCCAACAGCTCGTTGTTGTTGCGGTCTTGGTAGTCCTTCCAGGTGAAGTTGTTGTCCTTGGTTTCAGGCGCGTTGGCGGTCAGGACGTAGCGCAGAACATCTTGCTTTCCAGGGAATTCCTGTAGGTATTCGTGCAGCCACACGGCCCAGTTGCGCGAAGTCGAGATCTTGTCGTTTTCGAGGTTGAGGAACTCGTTGGCGGGCACGTTTTCGGGGACGATGTAGTTGCCGTAAGCCTTCAACATGCAGGGGAAGATGATGCAGTGGAACACGATGTTGTCCTTGCCGATGAAGTGCACTAACTTGGTTTCGGGGTCTTTCCACCATTTTTCCCAATTCTCGCCGCGTTGTTCGCAAATCTCCTTGGTGTTGCTGATGTAGCCAATGGGCGCGTCGAACCACACATAGAGCACCTTGCCGTCGGCACCTTCAATCGGGACGGGCACGCCCCAGTCGAGGTCGCGGGTGACGGCGCGGGGCTGCAATCCGCCGTCGAGCCAGCTCTTCACTTGGCCGTAAACGTTGGGTTTCCATTCCTTATGGCCTTCGAGGATCCACTCGCGGAGCCATTGCTCGTATTGGTCTAAAGGCAAGTACCAATGCTTGGTTGGTTTCTTCACCAAGGCCGCGCCGCTGAGTTGCGAATGCGGGTTGATGAGTTCGTCGGGGCTAAGTGACGAGCCGCATTTCTCGCATTGGTCGCCGTAGGCGCCATCCGCGCCGCATTTCGGGCAGGTGCCGACGATATATCTGTCGCTCAAGAACTTCTGTCGTTCCGGGTCGAAATATTGCTCGGTCTCCTTCTCGATGAACTTGCCTTCGTCGTAGAGCTTCTTGAAAAACTCCTGTGCCGTGGTGCGGTGCATCTTCGACGAGGTGCGCGAGTAGATGTCGTAGCTGATGCCCAACTCCTCGAACGACTTCTTGATGATGGCGTGGTAGCGATCTACAATATCTTGCGGCGTGACGCCCTCTTTCTCGGCCTTTATGGTAATCGGGACGCCGTGCTCGTCGGAACCACCGACAAACAGCACCTCAGCGCCGCACAATCGCAGGTAGCGGACATAGGTGTCGGCAGGGATATAAACGCCGGCCAAGTGACCGATGTGGACAGGGCCGTTGGCGTAGGGCAAGGCCGTGGTTACAGTGTAACGCTTGAAGGGTTTGTTCGTTGATTCCATGGTAAACAATTATTCAGTTGTTCAGTTATTCAGTTGTTCAGTTATTCAGTTGTTTAGTATGTCCATTGTGAGGCCGTTGGCTGTGGCAATCTCCTCAATTCGTTCTTTCAGTTGTTCCTCCGTTTTTGTGGTCGTTTTATTTGGGGGAGGAAAACGGGTGCAAAAATAAGGATAATTGTTGAAACGGGAAGGTTGGGCATAAAAAAAGCCGACAACTTGCGCCGTCGGCTTTGTTGAAACCCTGACTTGCTGGCATTCCTGCAAGTCATTCAATGACAATCTTCTGCGTTTTTACGTCGTTGCCATTGATGAGGCGCAAAACGTAAACGCCGGGTGTCATCCCGTTTGTAGAGACGCACGGACGTGCGTCTCTACAAACGATAACGCGCCCCATCACGTCCACCACCTGCAACAATCCCTCGCCGTTGACGATGATGTTGCCGTTGCTGACGAAGGCAAACGATGGTTCGCAAGCGTCGCCGCTTGCAGCCTCTGTGGAAAACACCAAGCGGAAGCGCGAGGCGTAGTCTTTGCCGTTCTGTGGAATGTAGAACTTGCTGTCGTCCTCGCGGAGCGATAGGCAGCCGAGGGTCTGGCCGCCGTCGAAGCGGACGATGGCGTTGGCAAGTATTTCGCCACGATTACGGCTGAGGCTGATGTTGAGCATGGGTATCATGCTCTTTCCTCCACTTCTACCCCTGTTGACTTTCGTGAAGCTGGCGGTTTGGTCCGTTGCCGTAGCCTGCACAAATACGCCTTCCATGGCCGCCACGGTGTTGCCGGTTTCCACTTGCACCGAAAGTGCCGTGCCGCCGTCGTTCATCCTCATAAAAGGTTGGTCGATGGTGGCTTCCGTGGCGAACGGGTTGCCGATGAGGTTCCAGCCATGCATGCCTTCATCCGGGTTCTCAGTGGAATACTCCAAGTCGAAAGTGCCTTCACCATCGTAAAGGGTACCGGAAAAAATGAGGGTGACATCTTCCTTGCTGGCATAGAGGTAGCCTCTGCCACTTTCCAACGTGGTGAAATCTGGATGAAGCGGTTGGTCGTTTTGATCTAAAGCCTTGTAGTTTTCCCATTCCTTGTCGGCGGCTTGGTTGAAGCGATAGAGGTCGAAGTCGTTGTCAAGCATGTGGCTCACATTCCCAGGACTAACTGTCCCTACAGGCGAAGCGATGAGGACATAGCCGCCGTCGCTGTCGCCGTAGCCAGCGATGTCGAGGGTGCAACCAGGTGTAAGGGTGGCGTTGATGACCACGTTGGCATCGGGCATGGTGAAAGAATAAACGCCGTCAGCCGGGGTGATGACTGTTGCGGTGCCGCCTTCAGGGGTATAAGTGACAGCCGTAATGATTTGGCTCACAGGTGCCGCGACGTTAAGGCTTACCGCGTCGCCATAGCCAGCGTATAGGGTGCCATTATACTGGAGGCCCGTACCATAACTGGTGAGGCCACTTAAATCGTAGTCGGTGGCAGTACCCGTATGGGTCACGGTCACACCCGTGCCGCCCGTGATATGGTAGGCGAGTTTGCCCTGTTCGGTGCCGAGAGGCAGGGTGTAATAGCTGTTGGTGAGCGTAAAATGCGGGTCGACACCCAATTGGGCAAAGGTATAGCTATTGCTGACGGCAGTCTCTCCCTCGGCTAAAGCAGCAGGGGCATAGAGGCAGTCCTTTATGGTTATGGAGCTATAGCTGGAATAGCCCACGAAACCGCCACAGGAAGTGGTGGCTTGCTCACCCACGGACAGGATCTTGCCGTCGAAGACGCAGCCCTCGATGACGAGGGCTATACCGGTAGTGTTAGGTTTCAGTGCCACGAAGCCGCCATGTCCACCCCAGCCACTTTTGCTGCTGCGTATGATGACACTGCTGCGACAGTTGGTGATGGTAGTTTTGTAGACTCGTCCACAGAAACCTGCGGCATATTGCCCAGAGGTCTCAATGGTGCCATCCACATGAAGGTTTTTGATGGTGGCCGCTTGAGTATAGCGGAACGGGGCGGTGTATGACTCGGTGGTATTGTAGTTTAGGGTAAGTGTGTGGCCGTTTCCGTCAAAGGTGCCCCAGAAATTGATGTCTTTGCTTGCGCCCACCATGGTTAACGCTGATGTCATCCATCAACTTGAAGACCTTGCCACTATAACCCGTGCCGCTGTTCACACGGGTAGAGAGCAGGTCCCATTGGCCAGTGTTGTAGATCAGGTAGGGGTCGTCTTCGGTGCCTTCGTTGAGGGTTTCCCAGTCGGCAGGGCCGTAGAGGGCTGTGATGGTGACGTCGGCATTGGGCATGGCCTGCAGCGTATAGGGATTCTCCGTGCCCGTAAGGGTTCCCGCGCTCGTCTCGTAGCCGGAAACGGCATAACCCGAAGGCGCTGTGCCACCAAAGGTGAGGCTCACGTTGTCGCCTTGGCTGGCAAGGGCCACACCGTTGTACTCGATGCCCGTGCCATTGGCGGTGATGCCGCTAACAGGATGCTCGATGGTCTCTTCCGCGAGTGCTACGGTGACAGCCTCCCCGCCACTGATGCTGTGGGCCAGTTTGCCTTGGACACCGCCCAACTGGGAAAGATAGTATGCGTTGTTATAGGAGAGCGACTGGCTTTCGTTACGTGCACGGGAAAAGGTCTTGCTATTATTCGAATTAAAGGAACACGCTTGAGGAGCGAAGAGGCAGTTGGTGAAGACAGTCGTGGCACCATTGTTCGTCTCGGTCCATCCAACAAAGCCGCCGCAGCTGTGGGTGGTAGTGCCCAGCAGCTCCCCGCTGAACACGCAACCTGTGAAGACGGTGGCACCTGCCATGGCTCTTGCCACGAAACCGCCATGGGTGCCGTCGCCATCGACGCTGGAGTTGATGGAGATGTTGCTCAGGCAGTTGGTGACAGTGAAGTTTCCCGACACGTAGGATGCGAGACCTGCGGCAAACATAGCTGAGGTATAAATGTTACCTTGGGTACACAGATTCTTTACCGTGGCATTCTTCACATACCGGAACGGAGCGCAGTGCTGTTCGCTTTGGTAGGCATCCGCCGTTCCGGCATTGAAGGTGAGGGTATGCCCGTCACCGTCGTAGATACCGTTGAAGGGGTAGTCGTTGGTGCCTGCCATCGTGCTGACGGTGATGTCGGCGGTCTGGAGGAAGTGCTTGTCCTGATAGCTTCTTTCCGCCTCCAAGTTGTTGGCTAAGTTGTTCCAGTCTTGTTCGCTGGCGATGAGGTAAGGATCGTTCTCGGTGCCTGAGCCATTGAGTTCCACGGGCTTCACCACGCGCGGTATGGGTTGGCCGTCCTCCAAGGTCCAGTTCTGTGCCCCAAGGCCTGCACCAGTTCGGCACCGGTCATCTGTGAACCGTCGTTGCCTTGCGCCGTGCCTAACGTGCGAATATAGTAGCTGGTGGTGAAACCTACTGCATTGGGATAATAGCTGTTCCCATTGCGTCCCAAGGTGCAGCTGTTGGTTGTCCCCACCGTCTGCTCTTTTGGATTGTAAAGACTATGGGAGATGCCAACATGATTACCTTGATTGACGCCGAGCAGTCCGCTGCAGGTATGGGTGTTCTCGCCAAGAATACTTCCGTCAAAGAGGCAATTAGATATAACTAATTGACCCGAGTGCTCTGCTATGAGGCCTCCAATGATCCCTTCGCCTTCCCTGGTGGAGGTGATGATGACACTCGAGCGGCATTTTTCGAGCGTATTCGTGGCGACATAACCATAATAACCATTATTATTGCTGATGATTCCGGCAGCATACTTTCCACTGGTTTGGATGCTGCCGGCGGTGTGTAAGTTTTTGAACGTGTGCTCATTGCTTTTAAGGTAACTGAAAGGCGCGCAGAAATCTCCCGTGCTGACGTAATGGACCGTGAGGGTATAGCCTCCTCCATCGAAATGGCCACCAAAGCCGTAACGGCTTGTTCCGATCATCGACTGGTCATCGCCCAAGTCGATGTCGGCGGTCATCAAGAAGTACTTGTCATCATACGTGTTGCCTGACCTTACATTGGAGCTAAAGGCCCTCCAGTCATCGACGTTGCGTATCAGATAGGGGTCGGTGTTTGAGCCGCTGCCCACCAGGTCAAAGACTTGGTGAAGGGGAACAGGCTTGCCATCGAGAAGCGACCATTCGCTTCCCAACAGCCCCACCAGTTCCTCGGGAGTGTATGGGGAGGCATCGTCACCTTGCAAGGTGGTCATGTAGGGAGCAGGCAAATAGTAATTGCTCGCTTGGCCCTGCATTACATTTGCCATATCTATATGATACAAGGTGTTGCACGAGCCGCAAGCCGTTTCGCCCTCGGCGAGTTCGGCGGGCGACGAAAGGCAGTTGTAGATGGACAATTGGTTATATGCTTCGCCGACGAGTCCACTGCAATTGGTGGTGCCGCCAGTGGTGAGCAGCTTGCCATCGAAGAGACAATTGTGGAGCACGATGCCCGACATCCAATAGTCAACGCCCACCAATCCTCCGTGGTAGCCCTCGCCGTTGTAGGACGAGATGATGGTGACGCTCGACCAACAGCTGTAAAGATCAACCCCTCCCGACGCATAGCCCACCAAACCACCGGCATACCGTCCACTGGTACGAAGGATGCCCGTGACGTGCAGGTTGTTGATGTAGCCTGCGCTGATATGGATAGGTTCCCCGTAGTCGGATGAAGTGTTCATGTCGAGGGTCATCGTATGGCCATTGCCTTCAAGATTACCACAGAAATCGAAATTGTTTTCCTTGATACCTGCCGCGGTGCGGACCGTGATGTCGTTGGTGAGCGCTACGTAGATGTCTATCATGCGAGAACCCGAGTTGAGCGCGTATGCAAATGTTTCCCAGTCCTCATCGCTTGTGATGAGGTAGGGAGAGCTTTGTGTACCATCGCCCTGAAGCATGGTGCGGTCATAGACGGGAACGACGTTGCCGTCTTCCTCCTGCCAATGGCTGCCCAACCGTGATGCCAACTGCTCGGCGGAATAGCCCGAAGCATCGTTTCCTTGAGCCGAGCCTAAGGTACGGGTGTAATAGCTGTTGATGATGATGGGGTTCCTGCCACTGACAACCCTGACAAACGTTTGTTCCGATGCAATTTCCGTTTCCCCTTCCTCCAATTCAGCAGGAGCATAGAGACAGTAGCAAACGCGGAAGGATTTGGCACAATATCCCACCAGTCTTCCACATGAGGTGGTGCCATTGGTAGTGAGCAGTTTGCCATCGAAGACACAATGGTTCAAGAGGGGAATTTCGAAGGTGCTGCCATCCGCATTGGCGATAAGGCCTCCGTGTGTGCCATCGCCGTTTAACGAGGAGATGATGGTGACGCTCGACCTGCAGTTCATCAGGGCCGAACTCTCGCCGTAGTGGCCCGCCACGATACCTTCCGCAAACTTGGCGCTGGTCTGGATGGTGCCTGCCGTGTGCAGGTTGTAGATACGACCGCCCCTGACATAGCGGAAGGGCGCAGTATATTCTGCGGTGGTGTTGTAGTGAACCGTCAGCGTGTGGCCGTTGCCGTCGAAACGCCCGCTGTACTGCCGGTTGCTCGTGCCTACCATGGTCTGGTCGTCACCGAGATCGATGTCGGCAACCAACATGCCATACAGGTCTGTCTCTCCATTGTTCACGCGCTGGGCAAAGAGGTCCCAACTTGCCACGTCATCAATCAGGAAAGGTTGTCCTCCAGTGCCGTCTCCTTCGATAACACGGAAAGACTTGGAATAGGAGCCGTAGCATCCTGCTGCGGGGAGGACCGTCAGCGTCAAGGTGTAGTCGTCGATGTCGTTGACGGAGGCCACGGTTTCACCATCGCTGTTCGTGATGGTCTCCGCATAGTCGGCATCTTTCGTCAGCACGGTGCCGTCGGCCTCTTTCACAGTGTAACTGATGGTGATGGCATTCCCGTCTTGATATTTGTAAACCGAAGCGACTCCGCTAACCGTAATTCATATCGCGTAATAGTCGTTGCCGTCGATGAGGTGGCACACCTTGCTGAGTTGGCCTTCAGGAATCGAGGCATAGACCCGTGTGCCCGCAACGGCGATGCGACTTGGGTCAGTCAGCTTAAGTTGTTCATTTTATAGAATTATCCTTGTTTGTTGTCTTGTTTGAAAAGAAGCGGCAAAATTATGAAAAAATGTTGAATGTCAGATGTTTAGGTCGAAAAAGGCAATCCGATGAGGGTCGCCTTATAGGGCTGTCCTATTAGGGCGGCCGATTTTTGATGATCATGGCGGCTGCCACAATGAGACAGCCCTACAGATGCCACGTTTATTCTATGACTATTTTTTGCGTTTTCACGTCGTTGCCGTTGACGAGGCGCAGGACGTAAACGCCAGGCGCCATCCCGCTGGTCGTTGTACGGCTGCCACATTGTGACAGCCCTACAGTGCGGATGACGCGTCCCGTCACATCAACCATCTGCAAGGTTCCCTCGCCGTTGACGATGATGTTGCCGTTGTTGATGAAGGCAAACGAAGGTTCGCAAGCGTCCCCGCTTGCAGCCTCTGCGGAAAACACCAATTTGAAGCGTGAGGCGTAGTCGGTGGTTTTGGCGGTGAAGGTGTAGGTGGCGGGTTCGTTTAAACCCCCTTGCCACCTTAAAAGGGGGATGAGATCCACATCGGCACCGGTCATATTATCGATGAGGTGCAGGTAGTTCATCTCCACGCCTTCGGGGGCGATGCTAAGGGTGTATTCGCCGTCCTTCGTGGCCTTGAAGTTGAGGGGCATCTCGACTTGGCCTTCGCTGTAGGCGATGGCGTAGTCCTCGCCGCCTTGGGGCAGATAGACGTTGGCGGCCTGCGTGCCGAAGTAGAACTTGCCCAACTTGGCTCCCTCGTTGAAGCTCACGATGGCGTTGTCAATCATGGCGTTGCCGCGTGTGTTGGCTTGTGCCAAGGCGATTTGCAGGCTGCCTTGGTTGGCGGCGTTCTGCGACGTGGTGCTGAAGATGACAGTTTGGCTCTCGTTAACCTGCACGATGACACCAGTGCAAGGCGCGATGGCGGTCGTTGTGCTGTTTTCTTGCGCCACGATTGCCGAGCCATCGCTGTTCAGCGTATAGTAGGCCATGTTGATGTAAGCAGCCGTTGTGAACGGGTTGCCCACGAGGTTCCAACCTTCGCCAAGGCCCGAAAGGGTCTGCTCGGTGTCCGTGTTGAACTCGCCCCTGAACACCAAGTTCTTCTGTTCCTTGGTGGCGTAGAGGTAGCCTGTGCCGTTGGCGATAGTGAAGCCATCATGGGCATGGTAGTTCTCCCAAATGGTGTTGTTTAGGCGGTAGAGGTCGTAGTTGTAAAGTGCCGGATCGTTACTGATTTGAGTCCCCAAAAGGTTGCCGACTTCATCAGGCGTGAGGCTTCCCACGACCGGCGAAGCGATGAACGCCCACTTGTCGTTGCCCGTGCCGTAGCCTTCAATCGTCCTCACCACAACGCTGCTGTTAGGATAAAGCGTCTTGCCCGCGATGGCGTTAATTTCATCTTCGCTTAAACCTTCGCCATCATAAGTATAGCTGTTGCCGTCTTCACTAATGAAGGTCTTGTTTTCGGCGACATAAACAAGCTCCCTATAACTAGAATATTTGCTTGCATGGATGAAGTCGGTGGTGTTGCGCCAGCCGAGGGTGATGTTGCCTTGGGTGTTGCTTGCATAAATACCGTACTTAGACCCCGTGGCTGTCACTTGTCCGGCATTGATGGTGACACCACCGGCAATGATACCTGTGGAGCCCTGAGAGCCACCTGTGGCGCTGGCATTGATGATGCCGCCATTGATGGTGAGGCGTCCCGCACAATTGATAGCAAAAACTTCCTGATTTCCGCTGCTACTTGCACTCACGTTAAGCTTTCCAGTGCCTGCGCTTTGGCCGTAGATGTTCATGCTGGAATTAGGGAGGAAAATAGTGTTTTGTTGTGATTCGGTTGTGACATTCATTTCGGCACCGTCGCTGAGGATGAAGTTAAAACTGCCGTCTATACCGTAAAGATAGCCGAGGTTGACAGTGCCAGTGGCCACATACCAGCCAGGGGCAAGGGTGCTCTCATTGCCTAATAAAACTTTGGCGGAAGCGCTTTGTGAAGCACCGTTAGCGTCAATGTAGTTGACGATGGAGGCGGGCAACAGGTCCTTGTCGGCAAGGGCAGCGACTTGGTCGCTTGTGGGCGTGCCTGAGAGGAAGACTTGGCTTCCGTTGTTGTCGTAATACAAGGCTTGGCCGCTCGTGACTGCTACCGTGGTGCCTTCGTAGCTGCTGGAATGGATCTTGTCGGTGGCGTTGGTCCAACCGAGGGTGATGCTGTTAGCCTTGATGCCTTTGCCGCTAACGTCCTCATCGGCTTCGTTGTTTGCTGTGACATTGCCGCCGTTGATGCTGACGTTGCAAGCGCCGTTGTCTTGTCCGACGCCGATGCCCGACCCGTAGCGTTTCCCCGTGGCGGTGATGGTGCCGCCGTAGATGATTATTTTATTTTGACCCATATAGGTGTCGTTGTAGGTGTTGTCGTCGCCGTAACCGATGCCAGCGGCGTTCTCGCCACCTTGGGCTTCGATGATGCCATCGAAGATCAAAATCTCACCGAAACCGCTATTTACGACGGTGCCAGTATAGCTGCCATGACCGCCGCCGATGCCTGCCACGTCGCTGCCGCCCGTGGCTTTGATGTTGCCCCCGTGGATGACAATGTTGCCAGCATACATGCCGCTTTTTCCGCCGATGGCCGCAGCATCGTCGTTCGTTCCTTCGGCAATGAGCTGACCCATGTTGCCGCCATAGGATTGGCTGTAGATATTCAAACCAACTAACTGGCCGATGGTCAGGCCCTTCTTGAACGTCACCTTTGCGCCATCACAAAGGATGAGGTAAACCGCCCAGGTAGCACTTGGGTCGAAAACCACTGCATTCTCTATCACTATCTCACCCTCGGCCACAATCCAATTGCCGTTCAGGTTGCTCCAATCCGTGAGATCCTCGAGTTTATAGATATTGTACCAGTAGGAATGGATTTTTGGGTGAGTACCACTTGCTTGTTGTCGGCATTCCAAGAGCATTCGATATAGCTATTATTCGTAACATAGCCTTCGCCATCGTTATTCAAGCCCATGGTGTAGATGGTATTGTTGTTGGGGAAGAAATGGATGGTGTTATTTGGGTTATTGGTTTGATAGTCTTGTGTAAACACCCCCGCGACTTCCATGGCGATGCCGATGCTGTTCTGTTCGCTTGTGAGTGTACCCGTAGTGATTTTCGTGCCTTTTTTCAGATAGACGTCGTCATTCGTGTTGTTTTTGACTGTGACGTTGCCAGTCATGCTTAATGTGCCGCTGTTCCAGATGCCACTGCCGCATTCGGTGGCGGTATTGCCTGTGATATTGATGGCGTTGATACCATTAATAACAAGCGTGCCTTCGTTCAGGATGCCGCCGCCCTTGGTGGCATTGCCGCCGGAAATCGTAGCTGTTCCAGCTGCATACGGGGATTCACTCCCATTGCTTAGTTAAGCGTGCCGCCTTCAGCGATGTGGATGACGCTTCCATTGTCGTCAGCTTCCGAGAGGTTGCGATACAGCTTGTAGCCGGCAAGCCTAAGATTGACGACCTTGTTTGCGCTGATTTCAAGCCTGCTTTCAAGCAAGATGTTAGCGTCAAGAGTGATATAATCGTTTTCACTACATTGGTTAATGTAAGTAACCAAATCTTGATAGTTACCGGGGTTGTAGCTAGTCTGCGCATAGGCCATTTGTCCCAGCCCGAAAGTGAGCAGGGTGAGCAGGATAAGTGAAAGTTTCTTCATTCGTCAGTCCTCCTTGCGCTTTTTGGTCATGAGGTAGGCCGCGCCGAGGCTTGCGAGGATAGCCATGCCGCCGCCCAAAGGCGCGTCGGCATCGCCCGTTGCACCGTGGGAGCCGGGGAGGATGAGGCCGCCGTCGCGGTGGCTGTAGTCGTTGCTGGTTTCTGCGGTGGCTCCACGTTCAAAGAGGCCGCCGCCGTGCTGCGCCATGCCTGCGAGGGTCATCCCGAGGACGATGGCTAAAGTCAGTAATGATTTCTTCACTTGTTTGTTATAATTAAAGAATTCGACTTGATTTTTTGCTTGATTTTGAGTATGTTGTCTTGTTTTGTTTGAGGCGGCAAAAATAGTGAAAAAAAAAACATAGGGCAAGGCAAAATGTTCGAAAATTATTTCGACACGCTGCTTTTTTTGGGTCGAAATGTCCGTTACAAACGCTCAACTGGAAAAAGCAAGGCCTCGGTCGGAGCCGGCGGAGCACAAAAAGTCCGCCGAGGGCATTTCGATGCCCTCGGCGGAAAGACAAATCCCACCGGGAGACGTCCGTGTGGCGGGTTATTTCTTCCCGAAGATGCTACCCAAGCCGCCGAGGATGTCAGGCTTGCCGTCGCCATCGTTATCCTTCATGGCCGCGCCAAGGATGCTGCCGAGGCCGCTGCTTTGCTGCTGGCCGCCACCGAGCAGTGCGCCAAGCATCCCGGTCAGGCCGGCCGCGCCCGAGTTGCCGTTTTGCTTGCCGAGAAGGGCAAGAAGGCTCGGGGCAATGGAGGCAAGGATGCTGCTCACGCCGTTGGAAGACACGCCGCTCGATTTCGAGATGCCTCCAATCACGTTCGACAGGTTGCCGCCGAAGATGTGGCTCAAGATCTTGTTGCCGTCGGTGAGGTCGGTGGCCTTCAGGTTGCTGATGATGTTGCCTGCGCTGCCGGCGTGGTCGCCCAAGGCCTTGGCCAAGGATGAGGCTCCGGCTTCGGTGGAGGCGTTCTTCTGCATGGCGCCCAAGAGCGAGGGCAAGGCAGCGGTGATGACCGAAGACACTTGCTTCGAGTCGATTTTGAGGTTTTGCGAGATGGCGCCGACGGCATCGTTGCCCGTCAAAGCGCCCAAGATGTTGGTTAAATCCATATTAATTGACGTTTAATCGTTGGTTGTTGGACTGTTTATTTGTTGCCGAGGCGCAAAAATAGGAAAAAAAAGTCGTACTTTTGCAGCCTAATCAAAAAAACCCATCAATGAAAAAAAAGGCAATATTATTGGCTCTTGCCATGGTGGCACTCGGCGTTTCGGCTCAAGACTGCTGCCCGAAGGCAAGCAAGGAAACAAAACCGGACAAGAAAATGAAAGCATTAGTGACCTACTTCTCGGCTTCGGGCGTGACCCGCAATGCCGCAAGACAAGTGGCCGACATCATCGGTGCCGACCTCTTCGAAATCGTCCCCGAACAGATTTACACCGAGGCCGACTTGGACTGGCGCGACAAACAGTCGCGCTCGACCATCGAGATGAACGACAAGCAGTCGCGCCCGGCCATCAAGGACGGCGGCAAAGTCGACCTGACCAATTATGATGTGGTCTTCGTGGGCTTCCCCATCTGGTGGTACACCGCCCCGACCATCATCAACACCTTCATCGAGGCCAACGACTTCACGGGCAAGACCATCGTGCCCTTCGCCACCTCGGGCGGAAGCAACATCAAGAAGTCGTGCGAAGACCTGAAGGCCGCCTACCCCGACTACAAGTTCGGCGAAGGCCGCCTTCTGAACCATATCGACAAAGGCGATGTGGAAAAATGGGCCGCTGCGGTGAAATGATTCATTAATCAGTTTGTGCGTAGGGCTGGCGCTCCGTGGAAGACGCTGTCGGCAGGCGAGACGTCTGCGAACCGAGGCGCCTGCGAACCACAGCGGCAGCCCTACGGTATTATTCCTCCAGCGGCAGGTTGACCCAAAGCGTGTCCATAGTACGTCCGGCCACGATGCCGTAGCCGCCCTTCACGTTGGAATAGGTCTGTATAGGCTCGGAGAAGAACTGCGTCAGATCGTCGCCTTGGTCGCAGGTGCCCAGGTAGTCGGCGTATTCCTTCGTGAGGTGTTCCACGAAGATTCTTTCGCGGTAAAATTCCGGGTCAACATAGTCGGTGAGCGTGAGGTAGACATACAACGGTATCTTGACATGGTATGACCCGCCGTCGAAAAGCTGGTCGGTGAACACAGGGATGTTGCTGCCGAAATAGTCGAGACCCATTGAGGCGTTGCTGAAAACCGGATCGGTGTACGACATGGTGTTGGAGAAATGGCAGATGTCGTCGCCGTAGTTGTATCCGTGGGTGTTGATGTAGATCCGGAAATAGTCGGTCTGGCCGGGATTGGGGTCAACGAGGTTCAAGGTCATCTCAACGGTGGCGCTGATGCACCAGGCCGTGTCTTGCTCGCTGTCGCCGTAGGCGAAGTACACATACTTCTCCCACTCCGTGATCTTTTGTCCGCTGATGCCGCAAATCGGGGCGTTGGGCAGCGGGCTTGTCGTGGCTTCGGCATCGTCGAAGCCGTTGGCCGAGGCGGTGATCCTGACCACGTCGCCCGTTTCGGGGCAGTAGGGGTGAGCAAAAGCCCACATCGTTTTGTAAGCTATGTCAAGCCACGAAGAATCTGCCGTCCAAATGGTGTCGATATAGGGCGTCATCTCGCCGATGAAAGTGTCGTTCACATAGAGAGAAGCCTGCACGTTTTCAGGAATTTGCGATTCTGTCTGGCTGTAAGGATCAAGGAAGAACCAGCTTTTGCTGACATAAGCCGTGACGGGTTTGCCCGGTTCCACAAGGCTGTTGATGACGATTTTCGGATCCGTCTGTTCGCCGTTGAACTCGATTTCCTTGACGCAGGAAACCAACACTATTGCACTTAATACTAAAACAAGTACTTTTTTCATTTTCCAATTTCTTTTTTGTCACAAAACTAACAAAACCGCCACTCGCTTCCCTTTGGACTCATCCATTGTTTTGTGAGTTTTTCAGGTTTTGTTTCACTAAAACTAACTTAGAACCTAAAACTGAAACTTGCGGTTGGGATGATGGGGAAGATGCTGGCTTGCATGAGGGCTTTCCTTTCTTGGAGCAGGGTTTCGTCCCATTTGTATTCGGTGTAGACGAGGAATGGGTTGCGGTGGTTATACACGTTATAGACGCTGACGTTGATGGTGCTGACGCCGGTTTTCGAAGGGATGTGGAAGTTGGCGCCAAGGTCTAAGCGGTGGTAGCTTCCAAGGCGGAAGTTGTTGCGTTCCAATGCGTTGATTTCCGGGATGTAGCCGTTGTGGTCGGGCAAGCCTTCATAGATTTGCGTGCCGAGGGTGCCACAGTTGCCGCTGCTGAACACCCAAGTGCCTGAGAGGTCGAACTTGTCGCTGAACTTGTGCTGCACGGTGATGCTCACGTCGTGGCGGCGGTCGTATTTGGCGGGAAACACCTTTCCGCTGTTGATCATCTGGCCCTCGCGGTCGAACTGGCGGTTGGAGTGTGCCCATGTGTAGCCCACCCAGCCCGTCGTCTTGCCGAACGAGCGTTGCACGAGCAGCTCGACGCCATAGGCCCAGCCCTTGCCTAAGCAGACCTTGTTCTCCCACGTCTCGCTGGAGCCGAAAAACGTCGCGCCGTCCTTGTATTCCAAGAGGTTGTCCATCTGTTTGTAGTAGCCCTCAACGGAGATGTCGAACAGGCGCGGCATTTCGTAGAACGCGCCGAGCGACCACTGGTGGGCGTTCATCGGGACGATGCTCTTGGTGACGGGCACCCAGAGGTCGGTGGGCAGGCTGAGGCTGCTGTTGGAGAGCAGGTGGACGTATTGCGTCATGTAGGCATAGCCCGCCTTGAGCGAGAAGTTGGAGGCGAGCATCACACTCGTGCTGAGGCGCGGTTGCACGCTTTGGTAGGTCTTGCCATCGACGGTGAAGGTCGAGTAATGCACGCCGGCATTGACGCGGAAGATGTCGCCCAAGGTCATGTTGTCCTCGGCGTAGAGTGCGGTTTCGTGGGCAAACACCGTGGGCGCGCCGACGACCGTGTCGATAAACGCATGCCCGCTTTCGGTGAGTTTCGCTGACTGCACGTCAGGGCGGAATTGGTGGTAGGTGTAGCTACCGCCGAAGCGGATCTCGTGGTTGGGCAGGGGCGTGTAGTCGAAGTCGACCTTGGCTGTGAGGTCGTGGATGCCCGAGTTGTAGGCCATGTCCATCTCGTCCTTGTAGCCCGAGCCGTCGGGTGCCACAAGTTCGTCCAACAGGCTCGCGCCGAGGTGGTGGCGGTATTGCGTGTAGTTGACCGAAGCGTCCATGAAGAGCTTCTGCGACATCAGATGGTTCCAGCGCAAGGCGGCCACTTTGTTGCCCCACTTCCAGTCGAACCCGACCTTGGTGGTATAGCGTCCGATGTCGTCGGTTTCATAATCGCGGTTCTTCACGCCGAAATAGATGGCGTCGTCGCCCGAATAGAAGCTGAGGTAGAGCCGGTCCTTGTCCGAAATCTTCCAGTTCAGCTTGCCGTTGAAGTCGTAGAAATAGTAGCCTACGCTGAAGTTGCCGACGTCGGGATCCCAGAGGCTTGCAATCCAAAAGGCGGGCTTCAGCAACAGGTCGCCGTAGGTGCGGCGGTAGGAGAGGTTGAACGACAGCTTGTCTTTCACAATCGGGCCTTCGAAGTTGAACTTCGACGAGATGAGGCCGATGCTGGCGTTGCCGTGGTATTTCTGCATGTCGCCTTCCTTCATGCGGATGTCGACCACAGAAGAGAGACGGCCTCCGAAATGGGCAGGGAAGCTGCCTTTGTATAAGGTGACGTTTTTCAAGGCATCGGGGTTGAAGACCGAGAAGAAGCCGAGCGCGTGGTTGACGTTGTAGACCGGCACGCCGTCCAAGAGCAGCAGGTTCTCGTCGGGGCCGCCGCCGCGCACATACATGCCAGCCGAGCCTTCCGAGCCGTTCTGCACACCGGGCAGCAGCTGGATGGCCTTCAGCACGTCGGCCTCGCCAAAGAGGGTCGGGATGGTCTTGATTTGCTGCACGGGCAGCTCCACCACGCTCATCTGCGGACTGCGTGCGCTGACCGTGGCACGTGAGGCTTCCACGACCACCTCGTCCAAGGTCGTGTTGGCCTCAAGCATGAAGTTGAGGCTGAGGCTTTCCTTCAGGTTGAGGGGCTTGTTCTGTTGCGCATAGCCCACATACGAGACCTGCAGTTCGACTTCGCCTTGGTTGAGGGTCAGGGTATAGAATCCATAACTGTTTGTGGCACAGCCTTTCCCTGAGCTTTTGTCGTAAACGGTCGCCCCGATGAGGGTTTCCTTGCTGGCGGCATCCATCACATAGCCGCTGATGGTGCGCTTCTGCGCAAAACCCGACAAACAAGCAAGCACAAAGCCGATGACGGCGAGCCATCGGCGGAAGTAATGATGTTTCATAGCAAATGGTTTTATCGCCGAATTAACGCGGGAGCTCTTTTTTTATTGCATAATCCAGTCCGCCGCCGCCTCAATCACATTGTCGATGCCTTGGGCGGTGCAGGCCGGGTCGAGGATGACGCGCACGTCGGGCGGCACACCGTTCTCGTAATTGTTGCCGCTCATGTCGAGCGTCCGGGTGATGCTGAAGCGGTAGGTCCAGCCGTTGGGCAAGGCGCCGCCGTTTGGCAGGCCGAGGCCGCCGCCGGTGTAGTCGCCGAACAGCTTGATGTTGTCGTAGGCCATCGTGCAAAGGGCGAAAAACGAGGTCGCGCTATACGACCCACGGTCGATGAGAACGGCCACAGGCTTGGTGTAAGGATCGATGGAAACCTCGTCGGCATACACGGTGGTCGAACTTGAAAACTCGTCATGCCCCGGCCCCGACTTGATCTGGGTTTGGTAGAGTGGCTGTCCGTGGTTGTCGAGGATGCTTAGGAGCTTCCCGATGTTGTCGATGCTGCCGCCGCCGTTCTGCCGCAGGTCGAGAATCAGTCCCTTGCAGTCCTTATAGCGGTTGAGCAGGTACGACAGGCTGCTTTCGGTGACGTCATTCGTGAATGAGGAGTAATTGATGTAGGCCACTTCGCCGTTTCGGATGGCGTTGTGCATGAAGCCGCCCGTGGTGTGGTAGTTGATGGTCAGGTAGTTCAGCGTCACCACGTCGGGGTCGATGTTCTTCTCGGCATACATCTTATAATATACCGAGTCGTTGCGCGAAACGTCGAAACCCGAAATCAGGTTGGTGTGGCCGTCGCGCAAGGTGTTGAGCATGGCGGCACATACACGGAAGAGGCTATCCTTGTCCATCTCGTCATGCACTTTCGGGCGATAGACCTCATAAACCGAGTCCCAATCCACGCCTTTGATGTCGAAAAAGGCATATTGCTGGTCAACCTTGTTCCAAAGGTAGTTGAAGACACTGACGGGGTTATTGGGTTCGTCGTCGGGTATGAAGGCACGCTCGCACGAGGTCAGAACAAGGGCGGAAAAAGTTATCGTTATTAGTTTTAAATTGTTCATATTCAACAGTTATTTGATTGGGTTTAGAACAACCTGAACATAAAGTCGAGGTTGAGGGTGTGGAAGGCGTTGTCGAACCGATAGGTGCCTTTCTTGCCTGTTGAGAGGTAGTCCCAGCGGTATGAAACCCCGATGCGGTTGCCATTGGGCAGGTTGAGGCGAAAACCGACGTCGGTGCCGACGCCAGGGAAAGCCTTGCCGAACCATTCGTAATCTCCCAGTATCGTATTGGCAGTGTTAAGGCTGCTGGTGTAGTTGTCCATATAGGCGAATCCAGGCCGACCGACCACACCGCCCAAAGGCAGCGTCAGTTTGGCATAAACCGTCCAAAGGTTATGTGTGCCGCCGTTGATGTAGTCGAAGTCGTATTGCACCATGCCCGCGGCACAGAGACTACCGAAGGCCGACCCGCATGTCGAAGCGTTCATTAGGCTTGGCAGCTGCTTGATATTCAGGTCTATAATGCCTGCTCCACCAGCCCAAAGATGCAGTTGGTTGCGCATCCCGTCGTGGAAGCGATAAAGCACCTCTATCCGCTCTTGGATGCCGATGTCGTAGCCCTCAAGCGGCAAGAGCAGCATTCCCGCCAAAACCCGCGTCTCCTGCTGGATGTGGTAGCGTTGCCAATCGACGGCGATACCCGCTTGAAGTCCCGCGCCAAGGCCGAACAGCGACATGGGAGCCGCGCCGTTGTCGTAGGTCTCGGCCACGCCGATGCCCGCGCCGCCGTTGAGCCAAACTCCGGCCTGGGACTCTGATTGTTCGCGGTGGCCATAGTCCGTAACGTCCTCTCCCGCATTTTGGGCCAGAACGCATGGCGACAGCATGAGAAGCAACTGCAGTCCACACAACTTCCTTGATATACGATTTCGTTTCATGGGTTGAGATTTTGTTGTGCAAAATTAGGCAAAAAAAATGCCACTTTGTCACCTCGACTGACAAAAACTTGCCATTTTCCACTTTGGCACGAAATGTGACAAATCCGCGCCGTCAATAATTTGAAATCTGAAATTTTAAATCTTAAATCCGAATAATTATGGCAAAACTATCAATCAAACCTTTGGCTGACCGCGTGGTTATCGAGCCCGCCGCCGCTGAACAGAAAACCGCAAGCGGTATCATCATCCCCGACACCGCAAAAGAAAAACCCCAACAAGGCACCGTAGTCGCCGTTGGCCCTGGCACCAAGGACAACGCCATGACCCTCAAGGTCGGCGACAATGTCATCTACGGCAAATACGCCGGCACCGAGTTCCACCTCGACGGCAAAGACTATATGATCATGCGCGAGAACGACGTCATCGCTATCATTTAAGGAAACAAATCCGAACAAATCTCAAACAAATGGATTGCTTCGCTTTGCTCGCAATGACGCAAAGCGACGAGAAGTAGGGAAGTCCCGAAGTCTCGTGTCCCGCAGTCCCGAGTCAACAATTAAACAGTCAACAAATAAACAACAAATATCATGGCAAAAGACATTCTTTTCAATATCGAATCGCGCGACGGCCTGAAGAAAGGCGTCGACGCTTTGTCAAACGCAGTGAAGGTGACCCTCGGCCCCAAAGGTCGTAACGTGGTCATCGAAAAATCGTATGGCGCTCCCCAAATCACCAAGGACGGTGTGACGGTCGCCAAGGAAATCGAACTCATCGACCCCGTCGAAAACATGGGTGCCCAACTCGTGAAGGAAGTGGCCTCCAAGACCAACGACTTGGCTGGTGATGGTACCACCACCGCCACCGTGTTGGCCCAAGCCATCGTTGCCACGGGTCTGAAGAACGTCACCGCCGGTGCCAACCCGCTCGACCTGAAGCGTGGTATCGACAAGGCTGTTGCCGCTGTGGTCGCTTCGCTGAAGAAGATGTCGGTGAAGGTCGACGGTGACAATGAGAAGATCAAGCAAGTGGCCACCATCTCGGCCAACAACGACAGCACCATCGGCGGCCTCATCGCCGAGGCTATGGGCAAGGTGAAGCAAGAAGGCGTGATCACCGTTGAGGACGCCAAAGGCATCAACACCTACGTCGACGTCGTCGAAGGTATGCAGTTCGACCGTGGCTACATCTCGCCTTACTTCGTCACCAACACCGAGAAGATGGAAGCCGTCTATGAGAATCCTTACATCCTCATCTACGACAAGAAGATCTCGGTTATGAAAGACTTGCTGCCCGTGCTCGAAAAGACCCTGCAAACCGGTCGCGCCCTCATCATCATCGCTGAGGACATTGACGGCGAGGCCTTGGCTACCTTGGTCGTCAACCGTCTGCGTGGCTCGCTGAAAGTGGCTGCCGTCAAGGCTCCTGGCTTCGGCGACCGTCGTAAGGAAATGCTGGAAGACATCGCCATCCTGACCGGTGGCACTGTCATCAGCGAAGAGAAGGGCTATAAGCTTGAAGACGCCACCCTGCAAATGCTCGGCCAGGCCGACAAGGTGAGCATCAACAAGGACAACACCACCATCGTGAACGGTCACGGCGCCAAGAGCGACATCGAGGCCCGTACCAACCAAATCAAGGCCCAAATCAAGACCACCACGAGTGACTATGACCGCGAGAAACTGCAAGAGCGCTTGGCCAAATTGGCCGGTGGCGTGGCAGTCATCTACGTCGGTGCCGCTTCCGAGGTCGAGATGAAGGAGAAGAAAGACCGCGTCGAGGACGCCTTGAACGCCACCCGTGCCGCCATCGAAGAGGGTATCATCCCTGGCGGCGGTGTCGGCTTCATCCGCGCCATCAAGGCCATCGAGAAGCTGAAGGGCGACAACGAGGACGAGACCACGGGTATCGCCATCATCAAGCGCGCCTTGGAAGAGCCGCTGCGCCAGATTGTTGAGAACGCCGGCTTGGAAGGCTCGGTCGTCGTCAACAAGGTCATGGAAGGCAAGGGTGACTTTGGCTTCAACGCCCGCACCGAGGTGTACGAAAACCTGCTCACCACCGGTGTCATCGACCCTGTCAAGGTGTCGAGAGTCGCCTTAGAGAACGCTGCTTCCATCGCCGGTATGCTGCTGACCACCGAGTGCGTCATCAGCAACCACAAGGAGCCTACGCCTCCCACACCTCCTATGCCCATGGGCGGCGGAATGGACGGGATGATGTAATCCAATCTAAATGGAAACGAGCAAAAGGCTGGTCCTGAAAAGGGCTGGCCTTTTTCATCTATTATCGCAGGTTATTGGAGATATCATCGCTGAGAAATGCAGAAAAATAGCATATAAAGTAATTATTTTGGAAAAAATGTTTATTTTTGCCCCGTAAAACACATCATTATGAGAGAGGCAAAAGTCGATATTATTGATCAAACCGAGTCCGTTAGTTTATATACTATCACGTTTGAGGGCAACGAACTTTCTGAATTTGAAAAGTTTATGGACAAATTTAAAGATAACGCCACTTTGCAGCGCGACTATCAGTTGATTCTGCTTGCATTGGACAAAATCACCACCCACGGCGCATTGGAAAGAAATTTTCGACCAGAGGGGAAAATGAATGATAATGTCGTTGCATTGCCTATCGATAAAAGCAGGTTGCGATTATATTGCCTTCGCCTTTCAGATAAAATACTGATTTTGGGTAATGGCGGCGAGAAAAACACGAAAACCTACGAAGAAAGTGATGAGCTGAAAGGCTATGTGATGGACTTGCAGAAATTTGATGCGCTATTGAAATCCTTTATTCAAAAAGGAGAGATTGAAATAGAGAAAACGAAACTGGTTGGTATCGAAGACAAAACATTTAGGTTATGAATAGTATGTTTAGGGAAGAATTGGCAAAGATTCCAGCTGATATGCGCAAACAGGTGGATTTGTCGTGGGCCATCGCCGACAAGATTGATGCTTTGCTTAAAAAGCGCGGCTTGTCGCAAAAGGAATTTGCGCATCTTATGGGCAAAACCGAGCCGGAAGTATCTCGATGGGTAGGCGGAACGCATAATTTCACCCTTCGTACTTTGGCAAAAATATCAACAGTTTTGGGCGAGGATCTAATAAAGGTCTAACCCCAAATGCTATTTGCTTATTGTCTCCATAAGCCGACAAAACACTGGAAGTGAACAAAAAAGTTCGGCCTTTTTCGTCTTTTCTCCCATCTCCATCCCAAAAATCGTATGGACAAAACTTTGTAGCAATATTTTCCAAACAATTGACAAACAATATCTTAAAAACAAACCTTCCAAAAAAGACATGGACAAAACGCCTCCAATGGTTTGGGCAGGTATGGGCAGGTCAAAAATTTCCCTATTTTTGCCCTCAAAATCACAAATCCATAAAACGATGAAAAAAACGACAATGAAAAAAGCCGTCCTTTTGCTGCTGCTTGCGGCATGGACGTTTCCTGTGATGGCCCAACAATGGGAATTTGACTATTCGGATGGCGAGAGTTATATCGCCTATGTGAATGGCATTCTTGACACGGAAGGGAATGGCATCATGGTAGGTGGATGCGGCCCTGTCTATCCAGATTGCCACCCGATTGTGATGCATGTTGAGTCGGACGGGACGCATTTTGAGCGTGAATACGAAGGCTTTGACGGGTTGATACTGACAGATGTTGTGCAACTGCCTAACGGCAACTATTTTGCGGCAGGCGTCGCTTCGGAAGAAGCCGTAGTGGCAATGGTGCTTGATGCCAATTTGGATATCGTTGCAGACAAGCGCTACGAAAAGACGGAAACCGCCCTCTCGCTCCACGGAGGGCGGCTTCTCCTTGACGAAGATGGCACAGTGGTGATGACAGGGGGTGCAAGGTATCCCGCAATATATGGAAGCTATTTCACACGCCCTTACCTATATCGATTTGATGAAAACGCCGACACCATACGTTGCCGCTATGTCATGCCAGAAGCTCCCCATCCCGAGTACTATTTACAGGAGTTCGAATGCCACCAAATTCTAAAGAATCCCCAGGATAATGGACTGATTTTTATGGGAATAGGGCAAAATGGCCTCCCGTCCCTCATTTGCTATGACCGCGACTTCAATTACATTGACAACATTTGGATGGAGAACGACCACATGTTGCTTTTCACCCAATATAGTACATGCTGTTGGCTTTCGGACGATGATCTGCTTGTATTTGGAACATTGAGGCCTTATGATGCGCAATCGCGCACCATAGGCCTGCTTGATGTGAAATTGAGTGGTGGCGTTCCACGGCTGGATACCATTCGCATCGAGCCTGTACTTCCGTTCCGTACCGCGTCAGGGAAGTACAACAGTGCCACCTTTGTCAACGACACGACCATCTATGGTTCCTATCGTTCCTCGGAAAGCATGTATGGCCCCTATTTCCCAAGTGTTTGCCTGTTCGATAAAGACATGGAGGTTCTTGGCAACATGGTGTTTCTGGACGAGGAATACACCAATCAGCCCTCACATTTCATCCTGCCTCAAAATGATGGAGGTTGCATCATTGTCACATCCTTTACTTTAAGCAATCAAAAGTCCCAGGGCAAACTCATCAAAATGAACCGCGAGGATTTCAATCCCATTCCTTGTAGTGTAAAGGAATTGCCAAAGGAAGCGATAAAGGCTATGGCTTATCCCAACCCTGCCAAGGATGCGTTGAACATCGACATCAGCGATGTGCACAACTTGGAAGGCTGCCGCATCAGCATCACGGATGCCCTTGGCCGTCCCTGCGTTGACAGGTTTGTCCGAGGCGAGGGCAATGTGCTCACGGTGGGCGTTTCGGGCCTCAAGGCGGGCGTCTACACCTATCGCGTCTACAACGCAGAACAGGAACTGGCGGGCGGGAAGTTCGTCAAGGAGTGAAGTTTTTAGGGCAAAGGCTTCTCCAAACCGACAAATTTGTCTATCTTTGCCGTCAGAAACAAATTGGAACACTATGAGATACCTCGACCCGCGCAACGACCTTACCTTCAAGAAGGTGTTTGGCGAACATCCTGATTTGCTCATCAGTTTCTTGAACGCCCTTATGCCTTTCGCCTCCGAAGACGACTACATCGAGACTGTGGAATACCTGCCTGCGGAGATTGTCCCCGAAACGCCTTTCAGCAAGGATTCCATCGTGGATGTCAGGTGCTTCGACAAGCAAGGCCGCCAGTTCATCGTCGAGATGCAGATGTATTGGACTGACGATTTCCTGCAACGGGTGCTTTTCAACTCGTCTAAGGCGTATGTCCGTCAGTTGGACAGGGGAAGACGCTACTCCGACTTGCAGCCCGTCTATTCGCTGAGCTTGGTGAACGACGTGTTCAGGACCGAGCTTAAGGACGCGGAGAACTGCTATCATCATTACAGCATCGTGGATGTGTATGAGACCAACGAGCACCTTAAGGGCATGGAGTTCGTTTTCGTGGAACTGCCCAAGTTCAAGCCGAAGAATTTCAGGGACAAGAAGATGGTGGCGCTTTGGCTGCGTTATCTGACCGAAGTGAAAGACCAGACCGAGTCGGTGCCGAAGGAATTGCTCGACAACCGTTATACGAAAAAAGCCTTGCAACTGTTGGAGGAAGCCAGCTACAGCAAGTCAGAGTTGTATGCCTACGACCGCTATTGGGATGCCGTTTCTACGCATAGGACACTGTTGTACGGCGAGACGAAAAAAGCTCGCGAAACAGGCTATGCAGAAGGCCATGCCCAAGGTCATGCGGAAGGTCGTGCAGAAGGTCGTGCAGAAGGTCGTGCAGAAGGACGTGCAGAAGGACGTGCAGAAGGCCGTGCAGAAGGTCGTGCAGAAGGTCGTGCAGAAGGTCGTGCAGAAGGCCAAGAGCAAGCAAATATCGCCAACGCAAGAAAAATGAGGGAACTTGGAGCAACTGTAGAATTTATCAGTCAAGTGACAGGCTTAACTCCCGACGAAATCTCAAAGCTATAGTCTCCATAATATGTGACAACAATTACAAAAGAGTGTGCCATTCGCGCGGGCGTTTGGCTTTTTTTTGTTGCATAATGCAATATCTCCCGCCTTTTCAAGTTATTAATACCTTGATTAATTGTAATTGTTAGAAATGCCAGAAGAAAACAACCATAAGAAACGGCGGAAACCCAGCCTCCGCAATATTTCTTTCAAGAAGTTGAACCGTAAGTACGACTTCCTGATGTCGCACGACGAGACCGGGCGAACCATGCTCAAGTTCCGCCTCAATTTGCTCAATCTCGTCCTTGTCATTCTTGGCATTGCGCTGTTGCTCATCATCATCACGTCCATCATCATCGCTTTCACGCCTTTGCGCGAATACATCCCGGGCTACACCGACACTAACCTCAACCGCGAGGTCTATGAACTGAGCCTTCGCGCCGACTCGCTCAGACGCGAGATGAACAAAAAAGACATCTATTTCCAAAACTTGAAGCACATCATCGAGGGCTACGATTTCTCCGCCGACACCACAGGCACGCCCATCAATATCTATCAGCCATTGCCGCATTTGGTTACCGATACCATCGTGCTGAAAAAGTCGGTTCAGGACAGCCTGCTCCGCGTCGAATTCGAGGCCCAGAACCAATATAACCTGTTCGGCGAAAACCTGCTCTCATCCACCAAGCGCAACACCACGGTCAAGAACTTCTTTGCCCCCATCACCGGCCGCATCATCAAGGACTATGGTTCCCAGGCGGGGCACATGGGCATAGATATCGTCTCCGACGAAAGCCAAATCATCAACGCCACCTTAGACGGAACGGTGGTCTTCTCCATTTGGAGCATTGAAGACGGCTATAGCCTTGGCATACAGCACGAAGACGGTTATTTCTCCATTTATAAGCACAACGCCACGTTGCTGAAAAACGAGGGCGATTTCGTGAAAGCCGGTGAAGCCGTGGCCATCCTCGGCCAGTCGGGTGAGACCGCCACACTGAAACACCTGCACTTTGAGTTGTGGCACAATGGTGTCTCGCTCAACCCCTCCGAATACATGAGGATAGAAATTAATCCGATTGACAACTAATTTTGTGTATCTTTGCACGCTTTTCAAAAACGTTAAGTCATGGTCATATTCATCAAGATACTCCAATTCCTACTGGCTCTTTCCATCCTTGTTTTCGTCCACGAGTTGGGCCACTTCTTGGCCGCCAAGGCCTTCAAGACCCGTGTCGAGAAGTTCTATCTCTTCTTCGACTGGGGCTTCTCGCTCTTCCGCTGCAAAAAAGTGAACGGCAAGTGGCGCTTCAAGTTCTTCTCCAAGAACGTGCCCGAACGATACGTCACCACGGAATACAACGACGCCGCCGGAAAGAAACAAAAGAAGTACGACCCCATCGACTTGAGCACACTGCCCGAGGACGACTGGCGCCAAAGCGACGAGACGGAATACGGCATCGGGTGGTTCCCGCTCGGTGGCTACAACAAAATCGCGGGTATGATCGACGAGTCGATGGACAAGGCGGCCATGCAAAAGCCCGCCGAGGAATGGGAGTTCCGCTCGAAGCCCGCATGGCAACGCTTCATCATCATGATCGGAGGTGTTTTCATGAACGTGTTGCTGGCCTTCATTATTTATATAGGCCTGCTGACCAAGGAAGGAGAGCAATACCTGCCCACCGCCGAGGTCAACAAATACGGCATTTCGGTAGATAGTCTTGCCTACGAGTTCGGCCTCCGCGACGGCGACAAGATATTGGCCGTCGATGGGAAATACATCGAGAACTTCTCACAAATCCCGCTGCAAATCGTCCTCGACAAGGCAAAGACCATCGAGGTGGAACGCAACGGACGCGACACCACAATCGTCCTCCCCGAGGAGGCCGTGACCAAGCTGCTCGGCAAGCAAGATGCCAACTTCATCTCGTTCCGCGTGCCTTTCATCGTTGCCGATATGCCCGAAAACAGCATTGGCCGAGCCGCAGGTCTTGAGGTGGGCGACCAAATCATCGGCATTAATGATATCGAAACGGTGTACCAACAAGAGTTTATGAGGACAATGAAGCAGTTCCGAAACCAAGACATCGAACTGAAAGTGGTGCGTGACCTCGATACGCTCAGCCTTCCCATGCACATTGGCGACGAAGGCCTAATCGGGGCTTATCTGGCACCTGTCCCCGACAGCTTTGTTTTCGAGACCAAGGAATACACCTTCCTCCAAGCCATCCCCGCCGGATTCTCCAAGACCTTCAGGGAGCTTGGCGACTATTGGAAACAGGTCAAGCTTATCTTCAGCCCGAAGACGAAGGCCTACGAAAGCGTCGGCGGCTTCATCAGCATCGGCAAGATTTTCCCCGAAACATGGGACTGGAGCATGTTCTGGCGTCTCACGGCGTTTCTCTCCATCGCCCTCGCCGTGATGAACATCCTGCCTATTCCAGCCTTGGACGGTGGCCACATCCTCTTCCTTCTCTTCGAAATCATCACACGGCGCAAGCCCAGCGACAAGTTCATGGAAGTGGCCGAAACCGTGGGACTTGTCCTCGTTTTCGCCTTGATGATTCTCGCCAACGGCAACGACATCATCAGACTCTTCAGGTAATGCGGAATGTGTAATCGGGAATGTGTTACAAAAAATAAATAACTCATTATCAATTAATTAGGTCGTCGTGGTAAAAATTAATTTGTCGAGATAAATACTAAATCCGTATTTTAGCGGTTTTAATCGAACCAGTCATGTTGAAATTGAAGAAGGAAACTGCCCATATTGCACTTGTTCTCGTCATGGTTTTGGCCTCCGTCTTGGACGCCAAGGCACAACAGACTCCTATTTTCACCAACTACACCAACTCCTATTCCTACGTGAACGCTGGCTTTGCCGGCCTAAGCGAAGGTATCAACGTGCTGGGGCTATACCGCCAGCAGTGGGCTGGCTTTGTCGATACCGACGGGAATGAGATAGCGCCGCAAACCTTCCTGCTGACGGGCGACATGCCCATTCGGGCTATCCACGGCGGCATCGGCCTGTCCATCATGCAGGACCACATAGGGTTTGAGAACAACATCAACGTGGGTCTCGGCTATTCCTATCACCTCGACCTCGGCGGCTCGACGCTTGGCATCGGCCTAAGCGGGACGCTGCTCAACCGCACCGTCGATTTCTCGCAGCTGAAGCCCATCAACCCTAGCGACCCCCTCCTTTCGGGCCTCAGTGGCGAGACGAGCGACATGCTGTTCGACTTCAACGTGGGCCTGTTTTGGCAAATGCCCGAGTCGTTCTACATCGGCGTGTCGGTCGTCAATGTGCTCGAGTCGGTCGGCAAGACCTTGAGCGAGAACGCCACAAGCAGTGCCAGCTTCACCACAGACCGCACGTTTTACGCCTTGGCTGGATGGCCCTTCCAACTCGAGGACCTCCCGATGTTCACTTTCGTCCCATCGGTCAGCGTGATGTCAGATATCGCCTCCACCCAGCTCAATGCCAGTGCGAGGGTGATTTACAACAACGTCTTCTCGCTCGGTGTCAACTACCGCCCGCAAGAGTCGGTCGGCCTGATGGTCGGCTTCTCCATAAAAGACCTTACCATCGGCTATGCCTACGACATCAACACAATGGGCTTGGCCATACCCGGGTCGCACGAAGTGGCCCTTAGCTATTGCTTCAAACTTGACCTCGACAAGACTCCTCGCGACTACCGAAGCGTAAGGTACTTGTAGCAAAAAAAAGAAAAAAATGGACGAAAAAAGTTGTATCAAAGATAATAATTACTAATTTTGGCGGTTTTTTAAAACAAGCCGTCAGGCAAAAGACCAAGACAAAAGAGTATAAATTAAAGAATAACCCCATCGTTATCAAGAAGATGAAGAAACTACTGTTTGCATTTTCGCTGGCACTGCTATTTACGGCGTGCGGCAATTCGAATCAAGGCGAATTGGTTGGCGTCAGGAAATCCAACAAGACCTTCAACCAGCCCGACCCCTACGGCATGGTGTTCGTCCCGCAAGGGAGTTTCACCCTTGGCGTTGGAGGCGAGGACATCACCTCGTCCTATCTCAACGAGCCGAAAACCGTCTCCGTCCCCGCTTTCTTCATGGACGAGACCGAAATCACCAACAACGAGTACCGCCAGTTTGTTTACTGGGTCAGAGACTCCATCGCAAGACGGCTTCTCGCCGACAACTTCCCCGACAGGTATGCCATCACCGAGAGCAAGTCGGGCGAGGTGTATGACCCGCCGCACCTCAACTGGAAGGAAAAACTCGACTGGAACAGCAAGGAGCAAGACGTGCGCGAGGCTCTCGAGCCGATGTACCTGCCTGAACACGAGCGCTATTTCCGCCGCAAGGAAATCGACACGCGCAAGCTTTACTATTCTTATTATTGGTTCGACATGCAGGCTGCGGCAAAGAAAGACTTCAGCGATGACAAGCTCATCGAAAACGACTATTCGCTAGGAGAAGCCGATGCCGGCATCAATGTCGATAGGAAGGGCGCCTGGTCGAACCGTAAGCAGGGCTACAGCGACCGCTCGGTATATGCCCGTTCCGAAGTCATCAACGTCTATCCGGACACCCTTTGCTGGATCCACGACTATGCCTATTCGTTCAACGACCCGATGACGGAGAAATACTTCTGGCATCCGGCCTACGACAACTATCCGGTGGTGGGAGTCACTTGGCAGCAGGCTCGCGCCTTCTGCGTGTGGCGCACCGAGCTGCTCAATGCCTATCTGCGTTCGCGCAAGGGCGTTGACCTCTCGGAGTTCCGCCTGCCCAACGAGACCGAGTGGGAATGGGCTGCACGCGGCGGCCACATGCTGAACCCATATCCGTGGGGTGGCCCCAACGCCAGCAACGCCAAAGGTTGCTTCATGGCCAACTTCAAGCCGAGAAGAGGCAATTATTTGGCCGATGGCGGCTTGCGAACCCTGGTGGTAGGCTGCTATCCGCCTAACGGCTGGGGACTTTATGACATGGCTGGCAACGTGGCCGAGTGGACCAACAGTGCCTATGACCCCAGTTCCTACAACTTCACCTGGGACATGAACCCCAACTACACCTACAACGCCAAGGCCGACGACCCGCCGGTCATGAAGCGCAAGGTGGTGCGTGGTGGCTCGTGGAAAGACATTTCCTACTATCTGCAAGTCACCACCCGCGACTACCAATATCAGGATTCGGCCAACTGCTACACTGGCTTCCGCTGCATCCAACCTTACTTAGGCCGCAACAAGGGCGACAACCCGAGAATGTCGAGGGTTTACAGATAATCATCGAAAACAAATCATCAATCAAATAACATAAGTAAAAACACATTAAAATTCAATTTGTCATGGCAAAAGAAAAAAAAGAACTAAGTAAATTCCAGAAATTCCTCATGTCGAAGAAGTACAAGACCTTTATGGGCTACCTCTATGGTTGGGGCGCCGCTGTCGTTATGGTCGGTGCTTACTTCAAACTGACCCATATCCCCGGCGCCGACGCCATGTTGGCCATTGGTCTGGGTGTTGAAGCCGTCATCTTCTTCATGTCGGCATTCGAGCCCCAGCACATGGAATATGCATGGGACAACGTGTTCGTTGAACTCGAGGAAGACTGGGATGGTAAAACAAAGACACAATTTGCCACTACTGGCGGCGGCAAGAGCGCTCCCACAAATGCTGAAGATGCCGTGTTGAGCAAGATGTTCGAAAAGATGAACGTCAGCGAAGACACTTTCCAGAAGCTGGGCAAGGGCCTCGACAAGCTGGCCCAGAACGCCGGACAGATGGCTGACATCAGCAACGCCATGGCCGCCACCACCAACTATGCCAACGCCATGGACCGCGCCACGAAGTCAATCTCCGACTTCTCGACGGCTTACATCCAAACCAACCAGAAGCTGACCGACTCGTTGGGCAAGCTTGACTTCAGCGCCTTGGATGCCAACACCATCAAGAAAGTGGCCGCCAGCATGTCGTCGCTCAACTCCATCTACGAGTTGCAATTGCAAGGTGCCGAGCAGACTTCGGCCGCCAGCAAGAAGCTGACCGAAACTATGAACAAGTACATGGATAACCTCACCGCTTCATCACAGAACGCAGGTCAACTCAACCAACAGTTGACACAGTTGTCGCAGCGCTTGACCGCTCTCAACAACGTCTATGGTGGAATGCTGTCGGCAATGAACATCAAGGCATAATTCTACTCGAACCTGTTTGTCTAATTTAAAAAGGAGTAAGAACTATGTCAGGCGCAAAAGAAACCCCAAGACAGAAAATGATCGGTATGATGTACCTGGTCTATACTGCCTTGTTAGCCATGAACGTCTCGAAAGACATCCTTGATGCCTTCGACACGGTTAACAATGGTGTGCAGACGACCAACATCACCCTTTCGCAACAGATCCAACAGAAATACGCAGCCTTTGAAGAGCAATACGGCTTGGACAAGGAAAAAGTAGGCCCCTATTGGGAGCAGGCACAACAGGTCAGGGCGGAAGCCACCGACCTCATCAACTACGTTGAGGCCCTGAAGTGGGACTTGGTGAAGCGCATCGAACTCGACAAGGCCAAGACTTCACAAGAAGCCGTCCAAAAGGCTCTTGACGACGGCTTGTTGAAAAGTGCCGACACCATTCGTTACGGTCGCAAGATTTACGACATCAATACGGCCAAAGTCAAGTCGAGAGACAACTACAACCGCCCCACCGAATACATGATGGGCAATCCCGAAGGTCCGGGCAATGGCGGTAAGGCCTATGAACTGTCTGAGAAAATCAGGCGCTTCCGTGGCGTTGTCGTCAATGCCATGGGTCCGGAACACATCCACGAAATCGGACTGATTACCGACAGTGTCTATGGCACCAAGGAATATGTCATGCAACAAGCAGAAGTCTCCGAAAGCAAGCTGAAGAAACTCCCGCTTAAGGGCGATTTCTATGGTGCCAAGTTGAGCTATTACCCTGGCTCCACCGACGCCGTCCAAGACAGCTGGGAATACCGCAACTTCCACCACACCGTTTTGGTTGCCGATGTGACCCTGTTGAACAAGATTATCTCTGAAGCCCAGACCGCCGAGCTGAACACCATCACCCAACTGATGACGAACATCCACGCCTCCGACTTCACCTTCGACGAAATCGGCGCAAGGGTGTTTGCCGAGAGCGGCTATCTCCTATCTGGCCAGACCTATAGGGCCCAAGCCATGGTGACCGCATGGAAGAACTCCCAACTGACCGCCCGCGTCAAGTTGGATGGCGGCGCCGAGAAGGTTTACACCAGCGACGCCCAAGGTGTCATTCCGCTGGAATGGAACGTTGGCGTTGGTTCGCACAGCTACTCAGGTGTCATCGACATGCTTGATCCTTCCACCAACCAAATCGAAGAATTCCCGTTCCAAGGCTCCTTCGTCGTGGCTCCGCCTGCGGTGAGCGTCTCGGCCACCAAGATGAACGTGGTGTATCGCGGTATCGACAACCCGATTGCCGTCGGTGGCGGTGTCGGTGGCGAAATCAGTGCCACGGCCACGGGTGCCACCCTGACCCGCACAGGCAACGGTACCTATAACCTGCGTCCCGGCGAAGCCAATGAGGTGACGGTCAATGTCAGCTCTGGCGGTTCCAACCTCGGTAGCATGAAGTTCCGCGTGAAAGACCTTCCGAAGCCCGAAGCCTTGATCCGTAACGTGGTCAACGGCCAAGTGTCGAAGAGCGCATTGCTTAGTGCCGGCGGCGTGGTTGCCGAAATGAAGGACTTCGACTTCGAAGGCGTCCACTACGATGTGGTAGGCTATACCTTCCGCTACAAGACAAAGGCTGGTACCACCAAGGAAGCCAAGAGCAACGGCAGCAGATTCAGCGATGAGATGAAGAACGCCATCAACTCGGCTAATGTGGGCGATATGTTCGTGTTCACTGCTATTCAAGTGCGCGGTAACGACGGTAAGACCAAGACCCTTGATACGCCTCTTGGTGTTGAAATCAAGTAAACATTTAAAACCTAAATAAGATGAAAAAAACACTTGTTTCATTGTTGACCCTCGCGGTATTCTTCGGAAGCCTCGGCCTCAAGGCCCAGACGACCGACATCAAGCCGCCAAAGAACAGCATCCTTTCGGGTCGGCAAGAAGTCATTAACGAGAAGAAAGCCTCGCCACTGCCCGTCATCGACGAATCCACCATTATGTGGAAGAAGACGGTCATCCGCGAGATCGACTTCCGCCAGAAAATCAATCAAGTGTTCTACTATCCCATCAACCCGACCGAGGACTGGAGAAACTTCATCACAGTGGTTTACGACGGCATCATGAGTGGCGAAATCACGCCCTACCGCGTGGAGAACAACATCGACGACATGGTGACGCCCCTGACCTTGGCCGACTTTGAACAGGAAAACACGAAGATTGGCGACCCGCCGACCATCTGGAACGAAGAGTTGGGTACCGAAGTGCCCAATGAAATCGCCTTCAAGGACCGCATGCTCAACGTGTTGCGCCTCAGGATCAAGGAAGACTGGTATTTCGACAAGAAACTGTCGCAGTTCCTGGTACGCATCATCGCCCTCGGCCCCATCGTCGTTGACGACGACGGAGGCCTGTCGCAAGTGTGCTGGATACCTTACGAGGATTCGAGAGACGTTTTGGCCAAGGCCTTCGCCTTCAACCGCAACAACGCGGCCCAACGCCTTACCTTCGACGAAGTGCTGCAAAAGCGCATCTTTGACAGTTACATCGTCAAGGAAGAGAACGTCTATGACCGCTACATCAATTCATACGCCTTCAACATCGACGCGCTCTACGAATCGGAACGCATCAAGAACGAGATGTTCGATTTCGAGCAAAGCCTGTGGGAGTATTGAAAGTGTCTTAAGTTTCACACAAGGGGAGGGCATCCGAAAGGGTGCCCTTTTTTCATGCCAAAATAGGTGTTGGAATCGACGTTCTTCCCATTTTTAATGCGCCTCAAGCCAATTTGCGCCCGTGTTCATCTCAACGACCACCGGCACCGACAGCGGCAAGGCGTTCACCATCTTATTCTCGACAATAGATTTCAGGTCGGCGAGTTCATCCAAATGCGTGTCGAAGACCAATTCGTCGTGCACTTGCAGAATCATTTTGGATTGCATCTTCATCCGCGTCATCTCCTCGTGGATGCCAATCATCGCGATTTTGATCATGTCGGCACTGCTGCCTTGGATGGGCGCGTTGATGGCGTTGCGCTCGGCGAAGCCGCGCACGACGCTGTTTGCACTGTTGATGTCGCGCAAATAGCGCCGGCGGCCCAAGATGGTCTCGGCATAGCCGCGTTCACGCGCCAATTCGATGCTGCGGTTCATGTATTCCTTGATGCCCGCGTACTCCTCGAAATACTTCTTGATGATGTCGGCGGCCTCGCTGCGTGAAAGCTCCATCCTCTCGGCCAAGCCGAAAGCCGACATTCCATAGATAATGCCGAAATTCACCGCCTTGGCGCGACTGCGCTGCTCTTTAGTGACCTCATTCATCGGCACATGGAACACCTTGGCAGCCGTGGCCGCGTGGATGTCGTGGCCGAGGTTGAAGTCGCTGACCATGGCGGGGTCTTGGCTCAGATGAGCGATGATGCGCAACTCGATTTGGCTGTAGTCGGCGGCAAGGAGGGTGTATTGCTCGCTTCGTGGCACGAAGGCACGACGGATTTCGCGGCCTTTCTCGGTGCGCACGGGGATGTTTTGCAGGTTCGGGTTGTTGGAACTAAGTCGTCCCGTAGCCGTAACTGCCTGGTTGTAAGAGGTGTGAATCAGGCCATCTTTCGGGTTGACCAAGGCCGGAAGCGCGTCCAAATAGGTGGATTTCAGCTTCGTGAACGAGCGGTAGTCGAGGATTTTCTGGATGATGGGGTGCTTGTGCGAGAGTTTTTGCAGCACGTCCTCACCCGTGGCGTATTGTCCCGTCTTGGTTTTCTTGGCCTTCTCGTCGATTTTCAGTCGCTCGAACAGGACTTCGCCCAGCTGCCTCGGCGAGGCGATATTGAAAGGTGTGCCAGCCAATTCGTAAATCTCTTCCTCAATCTTGTGGATTTCGCCGCCAAACGCCTCGCTGATTTGCTGCAAATTCTCGGTGTCGATCTTCACGCCGTTGGCTTCCATGCGGCTCAGCACAGGCACGAGCGGCATCTCTATCTCGCAGAACAGTTTCTCCACGCCGTTTTCCTTCAGCAGCGGCAGCAGTTTTTCATACAATTGTAGCGTAATGTCGGCGTCCTCGGCGGCGTATTCCTTGACCAACTCCACCGGCACCTCGCGCATGGTTTTTTGCATCCTTCCCTTGCCAATCAGGTCCTCGATGGGGATGGTGATGTAGTTGAGATACACCTCGGCCAAGTAGTCCATGTTGTGGCGTTGCTCGGGTTCGAGGAGGTAGTGCGCCAGCATCGTGTCGAACATTTTGCCTTTCACTGCGATGCCGTATTGCGCGAGCATCGAAATGTCATATTTCAGGTTTTGCCCGATTTTCAGGATGCTTTCGTTTTCAAACAAAGGTCTCAAAAGTTCCAGCTTCTGTTGACATTCCTCGCGCTCGGCGGGCATAGGCAGATACCAAGCCCCGTGCGCTTTGATGGCGAACGAAAGGCCCACCAAATCAGCGGAATACACATCGATGTTGGTCGTTTCGGTGTCGAAGACAAACTGTGGCTGCTTGGAAAGCAGTTCCACCAATGCCTTGATGTCGGCTTCGGTTTCCACGAGTTTGTAGTCATGCGGCATGGTCTTGGCCGAGCCTTTGTCGGAAAACTCCAGAAGGCCGCTATCGCCTTGGTTGAACAGGTCGAATTGTCCTGATGGAGTAGGGGTGTCGTTGGAGAAAAGGTCGGTTTGACTCCCCCCTGCCCCCCTCTGAGAGGGGGACGGGCCAACCCGCATGGGCTGCAGGGGGGAGTCAACCCCATGCTTTCCTTTATAATCTTCCAAAAACCGCTTTGCGAAAGTCTTGAACTCCAATTCCTCGAAAAGAGCCATCAGTGCGGGCAGGTCGGGTTCCTTGGCGCGGAGCTCTTCCTCGTCGAACTCGACCGGCACCTCCAAATTGATGGTGGCCAATGCTTTCGACATCATTCCCTGTTCGGCAAACGCGATGACATTCTCTTTTTGTTTGCCTTTCAGTTCGTCGGCATGGGCGATGAGGTTTTCGACGCTGCCGTATTTCCCCACCAGTTGCGCGGCGGTCTTCTCCCCGATGCCCGGGATGCCCGGTATGTTGTCGGCGGCATCGCCCCAAAGCCCAAGAATGTCAATGAGTTGCTTGGGTTCACTGATGCCGTAGCGTTGGCATACTTCCTTCGGTCCCCAAACTTGTGCCGGCTCGCCGAACTTGGCGGGCTTGTAGAGCAAAACGTGGTCGGTGACGAGTTGCCCGAAGTCCTTGTCAGGGGTCATCATATAGGTGGTGAAGCCTTGTTGCTCAGCCTTTTTTGCCAGCGTTCCAATCACGTCGTCGGCCTCGTAGCCTTCCACGCCGTAGATGGCGATGTTGAAGGCCTCGATGAGCCTTATTATATAGGGTATGGCGTCGCGCAGGTCGTCGGGCATCTTCTCGCGGTTGGCCTTGTATTCGCTGTATTCGGCCTGCCGTTGCGCGGTGCCGGCCACGTCGAAGGCCACGCCGATGTGGGTCGGTTTCTCTTTCTGCAAGATTTCGTAGAGTGAGTTGAGAAAGCCCATCACCGCCGAGGTGTTCAAGCCCTTCGAGGTCATCCGTGGGTTCTTGTTCATGGCGAAGAACGCCCTGTAAATCAAAGCGTAGGCATCCAAAAGGAAGAGTTTTTTGTCCGTGTTTTCCATAGGGTTCGGTTTTGTGGGGTAAAAATACGACATTTCAAGAAAATAGAAGCAGAAAATTATCCCTACCTTTGTCGCCATGAAACGGCGTTCAAAGAACAATCGGGTACGATTGTCGCGCTCTATCCCAACCCCACTACGGGCACAGTCCATATCGAAGCCGAAAACTTAACGAAAGCCCAGGTGTTCCATACTATGGGACAACAAGTGAAGACCGTCCAAAACACCAACGAAGTCAGTCTGGAAGGCCTGCCGCAGGGCGTTTACCTGATGCGCGTCACCCTCGAAGGCGGCAAGGCATTTTCGGACAAGGTGATGAAGGAATAGAATATAGAATGATGGTTTCTGTTTTTATGGAGGCATCATGTCTCTTGCATAAACGGACGGAAATGACCGCCCGTTTTTTTCGCCAAAACGCCAAAAAACCGAAAAAAAGGCTTGCTATGAAAAAAAAGTCGTACCTTTGTCGCCGAAAACGAAAACGAGCAATTTAATATTTGTTAAACGCAAAAATTGAAAACTATGCAAGAAATTTTGAATGAAATCACCCCAATCATCGCCGAAAAACTAGGCGTTGATCCTTCGGAAGTCACAATGGAAGCCAGTTTCACAAACGACCTCGGCGCCGACTCGCTGGACACGGTCGAGCTGATGATGGAGTTCGAGAAGAACTTCAACCTCTCCATTCCTGACGACCAGCAAGAGAGCATCGTGACCGTTGGTGACGTTGTCAAATTGATTGAAAAAATGCGTGCCGAGAACTAATCGCATTACGAATCTATCATAGATTTCATGGAATCGAAACGGGTAGTCGTCACAGGTCTCGGAGCCATCACCCCCATCGGAAACACCGCCAAGGATTTTTGGGATGGTTTGGTGAACGGCAAAAACGGTGCCGGCGAGATTACGCGTTTCGATTCTTCTTTGTTCAAGACCCATTTCGCCTGTGAGGTGAAAGGGTACAACCCCGACGATTATTTCGACAAGAAGACTGCACGCAAGTATGACTTGTTTGCGCAGTTCGACATCGTGGCCGCCGACGAAGCCATTGCCGACTCGGGCATCACGCCCGAGAACACCGACTTCGACGATGTGGGAGTCATGCTGACTTCAGGCATTGGTGGTGTCAACCAATTCTTCAACGAGATGAGGGAATATTTTGTGAATGGCGACGGCACGCCACGCTTCAGTCCCTTCCTCATCACCAAGATGATAGCCAACATGCCAGGTGGCGTCATTTCCATCAAGTATGGTTTCCGCGGCCCCAACTTTGCCACCGTGTCGGCCTGCGCGTCCTCGGCTCATGCCATCATGGAGGCATTCAACTATATCCGATACGGCAAGAGCAAAGTCGTTGTGGCTGGTGGCGCAGGTGCAGCCATCGGCGAGTGCGGCATCGGTGGCTTTAACGCCATGAAGGCTCTTTCGACACGCAACGACGACCCGCTGACCGCCTCGCGTCCTTTCGACCGCAACCGCGACGGTTTCGTCATGGGCGAGGGTGCCGGCAGCCTCGTGTTGGAGGAATACGAACACGCCTTAGCACGCGGCGCGAGGATTTACGCCGAAATGGTGGGCGGTGGAGCTTCTGCCGATGCCTACCACATCACCGCGCCTCATCCCGAAGGCAAAGGCGGCATCTTGAGCATGCAACGTGCCCTTGATGACGCAGGCATCACTCCTGACAAGATTGGGCATATCAACACCCATGGCACCTCGACACCGGCGGGCGACCTCGCCGAGCCTATCGCCATCAAAGCGGTGTTTGGCGAACATGCCAACAACATCAGCATCAACTCCACCAAATCCATGACAGGCCACCTCTTGGGTGGTGCGGGCGCCATAGAAGCCATCGCCTCGGTGCTTGCACTCAAGAATGGCATCGTCCCGCCCACCATAAACCATTTTGAAGACGACCCGCAAATCGACAACCGCCTCGATTTCACTTTCAATCAGGCACGCAGACGCGACATCAACTACGCCCTCTCCAACTCATTCGGTTTCGGAGGCCAAAACGCCTCCTTGATTTTCAAAAAGTTCCAGTCATAAAATGACGCTATCCGGTCTCTTTTCCCGTCGCTCTCCCGAAGAAAAAGCCCTTGCCAAATACATCCATAGCACCTTCGGGTTCTATCCGAAAAACATGGCCTTGTACCAATTGGCGTTTACGCACAAGTCAAAGTCGGGGGAAAACATCGGCAAATACCACCTTAGCAACGAAAGGCTCGAGTATTTGGGCGACGCGGTGCTTAGCGCAGCCGTAGCCGATTACCTCTTCAGGACGTATCCCACACAATCGGAAGGCTTTTTGACGGAAATGCGGTCGCGCATCGTCAGCAGGGCTTCTCTCAACAATCTGTCTCAAAAACTGCATTTTGAAGACCACATCCATTACGTTGCCGACAACAGCAAGTTCCCCTCGTTCCGCTCGTTGGGCGGCAACGTTTTCGAGGCCCTCATGGGTGCCATCTACTTAGACCACGACTTTGACTTCACCAAACGTGTCATCATCGACCGCATCATCCGCACCCACATCGACCTTGAGGATTTGCAGCAAACCGAAATCAACTTCAAGAGCAGAATCCTTGAGTGGGCGCAGAAAGACAAGGTCAAGAAACACATAGAGTTCAGGCTGCTGGATGAGGAACAACTGAAAAACAAGAAGCTGTTTCACGTGCAGGTATTCGTCGATGACAACCCCTATGCCGATGCCATCGACTACTCCATCAAGCGGGCAGAACAACATGCCGCAGAAAAAACCTTGGACTTATTGGCAAAAGACGTATCTTTGTCGCATGAATCCCAAGGAAAGAAATAAGATACGTGTCGCTTCTTTTGAAGACACCTTCGCCATTGGCATCAACTCAAGTTTGCCTGACTACAAATTGGCGTGGTCGATCAACAAGAAGTTTTCCATCAACCTTGCCCGTGAGGAAGACCTGTACGACAACGGCATCCCGTTTTCCTTCTATTATTACACCGCAGGGGAGAACTGCCAGGTTTACAATCTTGTATCCATACAAAGCGCCGGCAAGGCCCTACTCGATTTCAGCCCACGTCTCGACTATCTCTTGGTGGTCAGGAATGGCGTTCTTCCAGAAAGGATGCCTGCAATCATCAAAAACTTGCGCGAAATCGAAGGCGTCGGCCACGCTTTCCTTCTCGACGTCAACAAAGGGAAAGCCCTCAAGCAAGCCTTGGAAATCATAGAGCTCCAGGAGATCTACCTGCTTGAAAAAACCAAGCGGCAAAACAGTCTCGACTACATCCGGCAGGAAGTGATGCGCCGAAGAGCCACCGTGACGTGGGCGGAAAACCTTCCCGCTTGGATGTGATTTCGCTTTCACTCCATGATTCTCACCCTGGCACGACTTCCCTCCGTGACGAAGGAAGCGATGCCGTCGCCCAATCCGAGTGTCAGTTCGTTTGGCCCAATCCCGATGTTTTCGGTCACGATTGTGAACAAACGGCCTGAGTAAGTGGAATGCGGCGGTATCACAATCCGATTGTCGTAGAAACAATACCCGAAACCGTTGGTGGAAAGATATTGCGCAGCAATGCCAATTGACATTTCATCATTTTGGAAATCAACAGCTTGTCCGTATGGATTGCGAATGGTGAAATCCATCCTTATCGTGTCGCCATAGTGCAACACGAGCGGTTCGGCATCGTCAAAATTGGTGACGCGAAACTCCGTTACCAAGCGGTTGGGCGACTGGAAACGTTGCATCAGATAGCCTTCAACACATTGGTTACCAGCTTCGATTACCTCTGACATATTCAGCACGGGACCACACACGAACACCGGCTGACCCACCCACGCCGTGTCGAACTGCCAGAGGTCGAACTGCGTCATGCGGTCGTAATAAGCTTTAAGCGAGGAACTTTTGTTATTCGTAAAGTAATGATACAGTGAAGGTCTCTGAAAAGAACCCTGGAACACGACAGGATGCTCGCCTGCCACGGTCTGGACGGCCTTGTAATAAGCTTCCTTGCCATGATAGCCGAAACGGTCAACCAATGGAGTCAACAGGAGGAATCTGAAGGCCAAAACCAAAAAGAGTGAAGGCAAGATGAAACGTTTGGTGTAATTCAAGAGTTTTCTGTCAACCAATGCCTTGCGATAGACCAAAACCACAACGGGTATGACACATACGATGGTCCAATGCGGCTCCACATGCCCACGGAAAGCCATCAGCCAGAAGAAAAAGAAGAATCCGACGAGAATGTATTTCAGTCCCCGCTCGAAATCGCCGGCAGGTGTCAGCTTTTCTCCCTTACGAGGGGGCTGGGAGTGTGAAAGTGGGGCAGGGGCGATTCGGACACAACCCCAATCCTTAATCAATACATACGCCACAGCGCCAAACGTGAACGGATTGAAAACCAGCAATTGGTTAGGCAGATATTCGAGGAAATAGCTCCAACGGAAAGGCTCGCTGCGTCCTGATAGGTGGTAGCGGAAACTCGGGAAACCGTTGTTGACTTGCCAGATGATATGCGGCATCAGCAAAGCCAAAGCCACGAGGCAGGCCACATAGAACTTGCCGTCTTTCAGCAATTTGAGGTTGGAGAGCACAATCAGGCCCAAAAACAGGAAAGCGTGGTACTTGCTGTAAACCATCAGGGCCATCATCAAGCCCATCAGCGCGACGCGAGGCCATGTGTTTTCCTCCAAATATCGCTGATACACAAGGAGAAACAGAGCCGAAAAAAGAATCAAGCTCGCATCTGGCGTGGCGACGAAGCCGTAGATGTTGAACATCACGACGGAGCAGGCGATTGTGAAAAAGAGCAGTGTAGAGTTGTCAGTTGTAGGGCTGTCACATTGTGGCAGCCATGTATTGTCACATTGTGGCAGACAATTGAAGGATGCCGTTTTCCAGATGACGAACAATGATAAACACGATGCAACAATCGTGAAAAACCTCACGCCCAAAGTTCCCGTAAACAATTTGCTGCTTAGCCAAGTCATCAAAGCCACCATGGGCGGGTGGTCGAAATAGCCCCAGGCGAGATGCTCGCCCCAAAGGTGGTAATAGGCCTCGTCTTCCTGTATTTCGGTGAAGATGCCCTGCAACAGGTTGACGACAAACCAAACGAAAAGGCCACAACAAAGGCAAAATTTCCAGTTGAATTTGTCCTTTGTCATGGCCATTTCTCGTTTTCGGTCGGTTTGTAGAGACGTAGCGCGCTACGTCTCTACCAGATTATACCGGAAAATTATCCCACATGAATGTTGTCCTTCACCAATTTCAAAATCTTCTCGGTGTCGTTGCCGAGTTCCTTGCGGAGGTTGGCGTCGTTGAAGTTGGTGAGGAACTTGATCATATAGTCGACGATGCTGTCGGAGAACACGCCCTTGGCGGTGTAGATCTCGCGGTCCTTGGCCAGTTCCTTGGCGGCGGCCACGCAGCTGTCGGGCAGTTGTTCCAGCGACTCCTGCAATTTCTTGTTCTTGTCGTCGTGGATGTTGACGCCGAGGCCGACGTAGGTCTTTTCGGCGACTTCAAGCGCGTTGGGCATCTCGAAGCCGTGACGGGCGGCGGCGCAGAGGGCGGCCATCAGCAGGTACATGTCGGCGCAACCGTCGGAGGCGCGCCATTCGAAGGTCTGCTTCTCGCTGAAATCCTTGTTCGACTTCTTCTCCAGCGGGTTGGCGTTGGCGGCCATGTCCTTGCCATTGTTGATCCAGCCGAGCGGCACACGCACCAAGGCACTGCGGTTTGAATAAGACCAGCACAGCGAAGTCGGGGCTTCCTGATGAGGCACCAAGCGGAGGAACGACAGCGGGTTGGGGTTGCCGAAGGCAGGCAGCGAAGTGCCAGCGTCCATGTAGCCGGCGATGGCTTTCTTGCCGTAGTCGCTGAGTTCACCCTTGTTGACCATCACGCTCTTGCCGTCCTTCGTGAACTTGCAGTGGACGTGCATTCCCGATCCGGCCTTGCCCACAGTGATCTTCGGGGCGAAGGTCAAGGTGACACCATATTCGTAGGCCAACTGGCGCATGATCCACTTGGCGACCACGAGTTGGTCGGCGGCATCCTCGATGTTGGTGGGCAGGAACTCGATTTCGTTCTGTTCGTATATCTTGCCGTCGTGGGTGAAGTTGCCCACTTCGGAGTGACCGTATTTAATCAAGCCACCAGCTTGGGCGATGAGGCGCATGGCCTCCACGCGATATTCGGTGAACTTGTTGAACGGGGCACTCTCGTGGTAGCCCTTTTGGTCGGGCACTTCGTAGATTTCCTCGTCGTCGGCGATGATGTAATATTCCAGCTCGCCCATCGTTTCCATTTGCAAGCCCGTGGTTTTCTTGAACACTTCGTGAGCTTTGTGAAGGATGTGTTCGGGTGAGCTTTCGAAAGGCTCGCCGTCGCGGTTGTAGAACGAACAGAGGATGTCGACGGTAGGCACTTCGGTAAAGGGGTTGCGGAAGGCGGTCTTGTACTTCGGCACCACATACAGGTCACTCTTTCCGGCTTCGATGAAGGGGAAGAGGCTCGAGCCGTCGACGCGTTCACCAGCGGTGAGGATGTTCTCAAGGTGTTCGGCGCTGTGAATCACGAAGTTGAGGGTTTTCAGCTTGCCGTCCCAGCCACAATAGTGGAAGTTGACGAATTCGATTTCATTTTCCTCGCAATAACGGATGATGTCGGCGCGAGTGAACTCTGCTGCAGGCTTCTGGAGGTACTGCACCAGACGATTGGGGTTCATGGCAATTCTTTGGTCCATTACGATTTGTATTTCAGATTTAAAGATTTAAGAATCAATATTGACACGGGACTGCGGGACACGGGACACGAGACTTTTTGCCGTTTCGCGTCACTGCGAGGCACGAAGCAGTCCAGATTTTGCGCAAAGATAGTAATAATTCCGTCATCGTTGCCCAAAAGAAGAATAAAAGCGGTTTTTTCCTCTACATATTGTGGTTTTTCTTACTTTTGCAAGAGATTTCAACGCAAAAACAAGCATTATGGCACTAAGAGATTGGATGATTTCCTTCAACAACGCCAAGACGATGGAAGCCAACGGCGAGGAAGGTCCTGAATTGATAGCGGAATACGAACGCGTGTTGTCCAAATTGGGCGAAGGGCCTTTCACCGAGGCTGAGGAGCATGTGCGCGAAGAGGTTTTACGCAACTTGCAGGAGTTGTATCTGCTCAATGGCGACGAGGAGAAAGCGCAAACCTATTCCTAATTTTGATGGAATTTTCGGAATACAACTCCGAAAATCCTTACTTTTTCAGCATATTGAAATAAGCGTCCAACAGCTTTTGCGCCCCGATGTAGGCGCTCATCCGCTGGCCGCGCACGTCGCTCTCGACCAAGGGCAACAGGTCGGAGACCAATTGGTTTTGGTAGAAGTCGTTCTTCAAGGCGGCATCCATCGTGTCGTACATCATCTGCACGTCTTGTTGGGCACGTTTCCTGTAAAGGTAGCCGTTGTCGCGGATGGCCTGCACATGGTCGTCCACCATCTGCCACACCTCGTCGATCTGGAAACCCGTCAGGGCCGAGCAAGTCAGCACTTTGGTCTCTTGTCCCGATTCGGGCAAGGGAAACAAATGTAAAGCGTTTCTGCACTCGGCGGCGGCGCGGTTGGCGCGCATCACGTTGTCGCCATCGGCCTTGTTCACCGCGATGCCGTCAGCCATTTCCATGATGCCGCGTTTGATGCCTTGGAGCTCGTCGCCGGCACCGCTAATTAATATAAGGAGGAAGAAATCGACCATGGAATGCACCGCCGTTTCGGACTGGCCTACGCCCACGGTTTCCACGAAAATGGTGTCATAACCCGCTGCTTCGCAAAGGATTATCGTTTCCCTTGTCTTGCGGGCCACGCCGCCCAAGGTGCCTGCCGAGGCCGAAGGACGGATATAAGCATTGGGATGCACCGAAAGCGTCTCCATGCGGGTCTTGTCGCCCAAAATGCTTCCTTTTGAGCGTTGGCTCGACGGGTCAATGGCGAGGACGGCTAATTTTTGTCCCTTGTTGCACAGATGCACGCCTAAAGCCTCGATGAAAGTGCTTTTGCCCGCACCCGGCACGCCCGTGATGCCCAGTCGCAAGGCCTTTCCCGCATGGGGCAGGCTGGCCGCAATAATCTGTTGTGCCAAGTCCTGATGTTTGGGCAAGGCGCTCTCTACCAGCGTGATAGCCTTGCTCAATGCCACGCGGTCTCCAGCGAGGATGCCGTCCACATACCATTGCAACGGCATGAGTTGCTGCTGGTTGCGGCGGAGGCGTTCCAACGCATTCGGGTTGACTTGCACGGGACTTTCCACACCTTCCGTGACTTTCAGGTTTGAGTCCCATTCATGGGTTTGGTTTTCAAAGTGTTCGTATTCCATAGTTGGTTGTTCTCGGCTGCAAAGGTAATCATTTTGGTATGCCCTGAAGGGCAGAAATCTTTCAAAAATCAAGAATAAAACCATTCAAAACTGGATAAACATATGATTTTCAGCGATTTTATTGGATTTTTAAGATTTAACTACGTTGAATACTGCGTATTTCTTGCGAAGCAATCCAAAACAAAATTCCCAAGATTTTCAATTGTTTTTTCCCAAGATTTTCAATTTCTCTACTTCACCACCGCCTTGATTGCCGTTTCGCTCACCTTCACCACATAAAGACCCGCTTTGAGGTTAAACTCGCCGTGCAAGGTTTGTCGCTTTTGCGCCACGGCGCGACCCAGCATATCATAAACCACAATGTCGGCTGGCTCATCGCTTTCCACCGCCAAGCCATTTTCAATGTTGTAAACGCGGGCGTTATTGGTTGCTGGCGTTTCAGGAAGGCTTTCATAGTGCTTGGAATAATACAACGCCACATCTGCATTGACAATCCAGATAATATCGGGCAAATCGGGGTCGCTGAACCTCCATGTCCCTGATTCCCATTTGTGATGGATTGGAAAATGGTCGTTTTTCCAATAATAATAAGGGTCGCCGATTTCCAACATGAGTGATTCATGATTGGTCATGAAACGGATGAAATCGTTCCAAGCCCTGTCCAATCCTAAAATATTTTCGGATGGTGTGCTGTAGTCAAAAGTCTGGTCAAAGAAAAAATTGTGCCAGTAAGGAGATTGGTCGTACAATTCCGATTCGTGAATCAAGTTTCCATCATCGTCAAACACATAATCAACCTTGGAATTGAGACCAGTCGAATAATCTATGAGATGTTTGGTGATAACTCGGCCTTGTTCGTCGTAGATACATTCATTTTGGTACCAAAGTTCCGTATTGTTTCCAAAAAAAACATTATGATACGCTGTTTCCAAAACGACACGCCCTTGTTCATCCCGTTCATATTCATGGAGATAGATATAAATCTCATCAGAAAAATTGGTGTGATTCAAAAACCATTCGTATTTCGTGATGAGACTGTCTTGGTTGTCATAAGTATAGATAATGGTGTCAATGCTTTGGATGAAGTTTGGATTGGCGATGCAATCATAATACACAGCCACTTGGTTATGTTCATTGTATGTGTATTTCGTTTCTTGTGTTCTGTTAGGTTGATAATAATACTTCCTCAACAGAAGATTGTCGGCATTGTATTCGTACGAGGTATAGGATTCATTTAGAATCCATTGTTGCGTATTGTCGTCCCAATGGTAGATTTGCGAAAGCACGAGGTTATGCCTGTCATCGTATGTGTGAACTCTCTTGGTGCTGAAATTCCATTCGTTGCCATCGGGAAGATAATCGATTTGTTGCAGGCAGTTGCCCAAATCGTCATATTCCCAAGTGAGGCGGTTGTATGGTTCCCAAAGCGTGTCGGCAGAGTGTGCGTCATAAATCCTTCGTTCCGTGCAGTTCCCGTTTTCGTAGGTGTATTCCCTTTTTTCGTAGTTGGAAAAGTAACTGCTATATGAATAGTTCCTAAGGAAAACGCACTCTCCCATAGCGTTGAAAGTGCTGTCTGTTTTTCGGTCGACAATCCATCCGTTCTCCCAAATGAAATGGGTGTATGAAAGGCAGCGTCCGTAGTCGTCATAGGTGTAGTTCTGCTTTTCGTAATAATGTAAGTCGGTGGAGTATTCCTCCACTTTCGAGAAAACGACTTGGTTCAGGCGTTTGTTGCTGTCGTAACCATAGTTGAATTTGGCTCTTACAAAACCATAGTCAATGTCAGTAATGACGAGGCTGTCCAAGGCTTCTGTAAGTTCGTCTGTTTGTTGCGCCATCAATGTGATTGTCGCGAAAGCCATGATAAAAACAAAGATGATTTTCTTCATAATTGATGATTGTTTTAGGTGAATAGGCGGCAAAATTAATAAAAACTCTATTGTATTCCAGAAATAGTTATTACCTTTGCAACCGGAAAATAGTTGCATTATGACCAAAAAGGAAAAACTGATAGAGAGGATACGCCGTTTGCCCAAGGACTTCACTTTCGCCGAATTGGAATCCGTTTTTCTTCAACTCGGCTTTGAGAAAGACGACAAAGGAAAGACATCAGGTTCAAGAGTGAGGTTCTATAACAAAGACAAACAAATGCAGTATTTGGCACATAAACCACACCCTTCGAGCATCATCAAGGAGAAAGCTTTGAAAGACATTGTAAATTACTTGATAAATAATAAACTCATATAAAATGGATACGCTGAAATACAAAGGATTTATCGGAAGCATAGAGGCCGAACTTGACAGCGACACCCTCTATGGAAAAGTGCTCGGCTTGGACAAAGGAACTTTGGTAACCTACGAAGGAAACACCCTTGCCGAATTGAAGGAAGACTTCATCAATGCCGTGGAAGACTATATTGCATTCTGCAAAGAGAAAGGACTTCCCTTACATAAGTCATACACAGGCAGTTTCAACATCCGCATTCCCATCGAACTTCACGCCAAGGCAGCAGCCAAAGCCCAAGAAGAAGGCATTTCGCTCAACGCTTTTGTGAAAGAAAGCCTAATGCGGGCCGTAGTTTGAGCATTTGGTTTGTTTTTTTACTACTTTTGCAGTTTCATTAATTATTTGAACAAATCTTTGAATCTGAAATTTTAAATCTTAAATCTCGAATATATGTACAGAACACATACCTGTGGCGAACTTCGTCTTGCCGACGCCGGCAAGGAAGTGACATTGGCCGGCTGGGTGCAGCGCACCCGCGACAAAGGCTCCCTCGTTTGGATTGACCTCCGCGACCGTTATGGCATCACCCAACTCTTCTTGGATGGCAGCAGCGACCCGAAACTCCTCGAACAAGCCCGTTCCTTCGGACGCGAATACGTGATTCAAGCCAAGGGCACTGTCATCGAGCGCGAGTCGAAGAACCCGAATATGCCAACGGGAGACATTGAACTGAAAATCAATGAGTTCAAGTTGCTGAATAGCAGCAAGACTCCGCCCTTCACCATCGAGGACGTGAGCGACGGCGGCTCCCAATACTGCTTCCTTTGCCATAACGCCAGCCATCGCAAAGCCC
>JAFSJF010000002.1 GCA_017439405.1 Bacteroidales bacterium | reverse complement strand
GGGCATCTTTCTCTTCTAGTATTTGGCATAAAAAAACAATTAGATGAAAACGCTTTCATCTAACTGCTTTTTTTCGCTTTTATGCGACTTATTGTCAGTGATTTACATCGTATCTCACCAACCATTTTTGTCTATTATACCCTTTTTTGCCAAACGATATGCTTTGTATTCGGGATTTGGCTATAAAGGTTCGGCATATTCATCATATTCAGGCGGCAACTTAGATGCCCTTATTTCTGCCAAAGTGCGTCGTTATTTTTTTGCAAAAGCAAATTGCTTCGTGGGATTGGGTGTTCAGGCGGGAAGATACTTCAGTGTTGAAAACTCCTCGCCCACCGATGTGTTTTTTTATTGTATGCCCGATATTGAAATTGGATACGAATACCTTCTGACGGATGTACATCCTGCATTGGACAATCATTTGGTTCTCGAGGTATGCGCTTCAACTCTCATACCCTATAAACAAAGGTATTGGTCAACGGCTCTTCCTTGTTTTCCTGCGCTAAAATTACAAGTTGGCATCAGTTATCATCTCTAATCTGCACAATTCACAAATCTTGTCCTTATACTTGAACGACGAAGTCCAAACCAACACAATAAATAATTATATGAGGTCGTTCTGTTGAAAAGAATGAAGAGTAAAAAACATGAATACAATTATAATGTGAAGAAATAATCATGTTGAAAAGAGCAATAATTATAATCTGCAGTTGCATTCTGGTGGGGTATTGTTCGTTCGCCCAAAATGCGATGAAAATCAATCTCAACACATCCACCCTTAGAGAAAGTGTGATTATTGGCTATTCCAGAACATTTAATCAAGTACATGAAATCGAAGTCGGACTTCGTATTCATATTAACAGCCTGATTATGCCTGATGACCAAGAAAGCATATACTATCGGAGAATGTACGCCTCTAATTTTGCGCAACACTTTGGTTTGCAATTGGGTTACAATTGGTATTTCCTCCCACAACTTGAGCATTTGCAACCCTTTGTGTTTTATGAGCTTCAGTCCGCTTATTCGACCACAAGGAACCATGGCTACGGATGGGCATATAATGTCAATGACGGGACATTCATCCCGTTGAAAGAATATTTAGACTATTTTGGCCCGTTCCTTTGGCTACAGAACACCATCGGCGTAGGATTCAAAGTCGACATTTGGAAGTCGTGGTATCTTTATGAAAAAATCGGATTCAATGCTACAGAAATCATTGGAAATGATGAAAAGCTGGTTCCGGATCCTTTTCAATCGTTTCCATGGTTGGTCAATGAATTCGGTTATATGATGATGGTCGGCATTGGTACAGATTTTAATAGATTTTCATCCCATCGTTTTCCTACAAAGTGTGGTTTTGAAGAAAAATTTCTCCAAACCCCTTGCAAGTCCGAAAAAAGCTGTATCTTTGCACCCGCTAAAGGGTACCTTGCCCGAGTGGTTAGGGATCGGTCTGCAAAACCGGGGACGGCGGTTCGAATCCGCCAGGTACCTCACAAAGCCTGCTGAAATCCAGCAGGTTTTTTTGTTGCACTTCGGTCAAGAAAGGCAACAAAAAAAGAGCCTCGTCTCCGAAACTCTTTCCTGAGCCACATGTCGGACTCGAACCAACGACCTACGCATTACGAATGCGTTGCTCTACCAACTGAGCTAAAGTGGCCTCGCTCTTAACCGTGTTAAATCTGGCGATTTGCGGCTGCAAAAATAGCACTTTTTTGCCAATTGCTGCAATTATTTTTGAAAAAAGTGCTTTTTTTGGATGAAATACCTCCCAAATGTCGCTTTTTCCGTACTTTTGAAGCGCAGAAAAACCCTTAATCGGATGCAAAACAACAAGACAATCCTATTCATCGCCATTGCGCTGGTTTTCGGGCTGAAGGCTTTCTGTCAGTCTGAATATCAGCAATATACTTATCCGAACGGACAGGTTGCGAGCGAAGGCACACTTCGCAACGGCAAACCCGACGGGCTTTGGAAGACCTATTACGAGAGCGGCCAGCTGAAATCCATTGGCAAGCGCTCCGACTTCCTCTTGGACAGCACTTGGGTCTTTTTTGCCGAAAACGGCGATACCACACTGATTGTCAACTATAAAAAGGACTTGAAAAACGGCCCAAAGTTCACCTACAGAAAGGAAGAGATTTTGGAAGAGCCTTATGTCAATGAGGTGCGCACGGGCGAAGGAAAGCGCTACGACCGCAAATGGCGCATCCTGCAGACGATGAACTTTGTCAACGGCTTCGAGGAGGGCGTTTCGCCCGTTTTCGACACCACGGGGCTGCTCAAGGAGCTCATCACCTACCGCAAGGGCTTCATGATGCAGCGTGAGGCCTTGAACCGCTACGACCGCGAAGGGAAGCGGCACGGCTATTGGAAGACCTTTTTCGACGACTGGAGCCTGCACACCGAGTGCTACTACCGACATGGCCTGCGCGACGGCTTCTACAAGGAGTATGACGCAAAAGGCAACTTGAAGAAAATCACCAAGTTCGTGAATGATGTGGAGCAGGTGCTCGAAGGCGACCAAAAGCCGCTCATCGTGCAGCATGAGTATTATCCTAACGGAAAAGTGAAGCGTGAGGCCTCGTTCCGCGACGGCAAGCGCGAGGGCGTGTGGCGCGAGTTCGACGAGCAAGGCAATGTCATCAAGTCGCAAACCTACCAGAAAGGCGCGTTGGTCGGTGAAGGCATTGTCGGGACGGACGGCAAACGGCGCGGCGACTACAAGGAATTCTACCCCGACAGCACCCTCCGCGCCGAAGGCGTTTTCATCGAAGGCGAGCGTTCGGGCGAGTGGCGGTTTTTCTACCAAAACGGCAAGGTTCAGGAAGTCGGCTCCTACAAGGACGGTCAGCCCGACGGCCTTTGGACCTGGTATTACGACAACGGGAAAAAACAAATCGAGGAGCAGTTCTACAAAGGCCAGGCCAACGGGCCTTACAAGGAATACGACGCGAAAGGTAACGTCATCGTGTCTGGCACCTATTTCGATGGCATGAAAAACGGCAAGTGGACCGAGCAGATCGGCGACATGCGCACCGAGGGCGAATACCGCAATGACAAGCAAGTGGGCGAGTGGACGTCGTACTACGACAACGACAAGATGGCCTTTCGCGGCACCTTCAACGCGGGCTATCCCGACGGCGAGCATTTCTTCTACTACGGGAATGGCAAACTGCGTGAGATTCAGGCATACGCCGCAGGCGTGAAGCACGGCGAATGGAAGAAATACTTGGACACGGGCGAGCTGTATTTCACCGTGACCTACAACCAAGGCGCGGAGGTGAAATACGACGGCGAGGCTTTGGACGACAACGAAATTATTAAGGAATGAATTATTTGAAACAAGGCTCCAAAGTGGCCATCGTTGCGCCGGCGCGCTGCGTGACGCCTGACGAGATGGCGTATGCCATCCATTGGCTGGAAGAGCATGGTTTTGTTCCCGTTTATGATGACCGACTTTTCGCCGTGCATCATATCTTTGCCGGAACCGACGATTTTCGTGCCGCCGTGTTTCAGCAGTATCTCGACAATGAAGAGATCGAAGCCATCTGGTGTGCCCGAGGCGGCTATGGCAGCATCCGCATCATCGATAAGTTGGACTTCTCGAAGTTTGTGGAGCATCCAAAATGGATTGTGGGTTTCAGCGATATCACCGTGTTTCATGGAAAATTAAACCGCCTGGGCGTGCCTACGCTTCATGCTTCCATGCCTTTCTATTTCGCCAACAAGACACCCGAGGCCAAACAATCGCTCATCGATGCCTTGATGGGCAAGCCTTTGCATTATGAGTTGCCGAGCCATCCCTTGAACCGCCAAGGCGTGATGGAGGGCGAAATCGTTGGGGGCAACCTTTCGGTGTTGTACGGCATGATGGGTTCCGACTCCTTCCCTGAGGTGGATGGAAAAATCCTGTTCATCGAGGAGGTGGACGAATATATCTATCACATTGACAGGATGATGCACTGCCTGAAACGCGCCGGCAAGCTCGACCATCTGAAAGGCCTCGTCGTGGGTGGTTTGACGCAAATCAAGGACAACAGCCATCCTTTCGGGATGACTGCCGAGGAAGTGATTGCCGAAGCCGTGAAAGACTACGATTATCCCGTTTGTTTCGGTTTCCCTGCCGGGCATTTCGACGACAATAGGGCGTTGGTTTTGAGAAGGAAAACCGAGGTTTGTATTGGAACCAAAGTGCTTTTTGAAGGCAATTGGTAACATTTTGGTACCAAATTGGTGACAAATCAAAAAGTTTGTGTATTTTTGCGTCGTAAAACAAGAAAGGAATAGTATTATGGTAGTAGTCAGTAGCAGAGAGTTCAGAACGAACATGATGCGTTATTTCACGGAATCAAACGGTGATGATTTTATCGTCAAGACCCGCGACCATGGCTCGTTTAAGGTTAGCATCAAACCCGTGAAAAGGGACGATGCCATACTCAACATCCCCCCCGAATATCGTCGCGACCCATACGAAATCAGTCCCAGTGGCGACCCGTTTTTTGCGGACCAACGTAATATTGATATGATAGAGGAAGGTCTCAAGCAGGCTGAAAATGGCGAAACTTACGCTATGAGAGAAAACGAAACAATGGAAGAATTTATCAACCGGTTGGAAAATGAGCTACAAACTGGAACTGACAAGGCTGGCGTTTGAGAACGTCAAAAAACTGAAATCAGAAGAGCCTAAAGCGTACTTCAAATTCCTGAAATTGTCGGCAGAACTAAAAGAACACCCAACGACAGGCACGGGCAAACCGGAATATCTGAAGTATGACCCTCGTGGCGTATGGTCGAGACGGATAACCAAGAAACATAGGATGATATACAAAATCCTTGATGTTCAAGTGATAGTTCAAATCATTTCCGTCTACGGCCATTATGGCGACAAATAACCTCGTTCTTCCGAATTTGCAATTCGGAAGCCTTGAATATCAGCATTCTCAATGAAAAAACCTAACTCTCCTTGGCCATCTTGTTCATCTTGTTGAGGATGTCCTTCAGGCGCTCGGGCTTGGTCAGGTTGAGCCAGTCGCAGAAGGTGATGCCCATGTATTTGGCCGTGCGCTTCCAGTTGCCCTTGTGGTCCTTCTTCAGCGAGAAGATGTAGGAATTGCCGCTGCCGAGCAGCACTTCCTTCAGGGCGCAGACCTTATAGACAATCTCGTTGAAGAGGCTCTCGCTGGTCACGCCGGTCTTGCACTCGATGACGAACAGCTTGTTGGCTTTCATGAAACACACATCCAGCTCGTTGTTGTGCTTGATGACGCCGTTGGAGATGTGCACGCCCATGGCGATGTCGTCGGGCTGCAGCACGGCCTTGATGAGCGCATAGATGTATTCCTCGAACCAGCCTCCAGTGAGGTAGTCTATTTCCTCACCTTGCAGCGAACCAGGTCTTTCGGGCACGAAGCCGATGAAGTCCAAGAACTTGCCGAGGTTGGGGATGGCGGTCATGTAGTCCTTGTCGGGTTTCTCGACTTGCGAGATGATGAGGAACTTCCAGTTGCGGTATTTCTCGCGCAGGGTCTCCATCACCTGGTAGTCGCCGCGCCCGAGCAGGTTTTGCGAGAACATGGTGAACAAGTGTTGCGAGAAGGCGGTTTCCTTCACCATCTTGCGCGGTCGGTCCACGTCGCTTTGCAGGCCATAGAGGCCAAAGTATTCCTTCAGCGTCATTCGGTGCTTGATGGGGAACACCTCGTCGTCGTCGTCGTAGATGCTGTGGTCGAAGATGGTTTTCACGATTTGGTTCTCACGGGTTTGCGTGTAGAAGAACAGCGTGTCGAACTGCTCGAAAACGTGTTGCACCGAGAGGGTCATGTAGCGGTTGCCGCCCGCCAGGTTGAGGTAATACTTTTTGTTGGGAATCAGGTTGCCCTTGATGGTGCGGCAGATGCGCTCGTAGAGGAAGTTGTCTTGGTAGCGTTTGACGATGATGCTCTTCACGTGTGCATCGTCCACTTCCAACTGGTTGGCTAACAGTTTGATGCAGCTGGACTCTTCTTCGGTGGAGATGAACAGCAGCTCGTCGCCGTCTTCATAGTATTCCTTGGTGAAGAGATAGGCCGGCAACGGGTTGGTTTGGTCTATGATATTTACTATGGTCTTTGACATGGTTATAATTATAGATAATTGTTCAAAAAATCCGTTACATTCATTACAGGAATATCTGACATCTTGAATCCGCTTTCATCGCGGGTAAGAATGTAATCGACATGTTCTCTTTTGGCAGCAAAATATTGTGTAGTGTCCTCAAAATCATAAAAATCGCCGTTCAAGGCTTGGCCTATGCAAGCATCATCAATCGGTACAACCTTAACGAGTTTTTTTAAGCCTACAAGCGTTTCATGTAGTTTTTTCTTGTCGAAATTCTTGCCTGCAACATAAACCACATTGATGAAAGTCAAGTCCGTAACAATTAGTTCAACTTCCTTTTCCTTTGCCAATTGGAATAAGACGATGGTGTCATGAACCCAAGGCTCGCGATATTGGAGTAAGTCGAGGACGACATTGGCGTCAATAAAAATCTTCTTCATGCGTACTTTTCCATTAAGTAGGCCTCTTTTTCTGCTTTCCAATCATCAGGAACTTCAGTTGTGGAAAGGCTACCGGCCAAATCCAATACTTCCTTGGAAATCTGTCGGTTGCGCACTCCCTTTATTTTTCCCATCGAAAACTGCAAAAGGAAAGACTCTATTACCGCCGACAAATCAATATCATGCGCTTTGGCATAAAGATAGGCCTTGTTAAGCGTTTGGCTGTCAATGTTTAAGTTTGCTGTTTCAAACATGGTGTGTTATTTTTTGGCAAAGATACATACTTTTTCAATTCTGTGCCACAAAAAATGAAAAAGGCAGATGAAGCCGCCTTTCATCCAACATTTTTGAAGTTGAATCACTCGATGATGATACGTTTCACAATCTTTTTTTCGGCATGATTCACCTCTACAACAAAAATACCGCTCCCCAAAGCGCTTACATTAATTGTATTTACCTTGTTTTCAATATGTTCCGATGCGACCTTTTGCCCTTTAAGGTTATAAATCACCACTTCGGAGGGCGTTGCTTCGTCCAAAACAAGGGTGAATGAACCGTTGGAAACAGGATTGGGCCAAACCTCAAAACCAGTGGTTTTAACCTCATTTACTGCGTCATCCGTGAGGAAAGGAATGTAGTTGACCAAACCGAGACTTGGGTCATCCGATTGGTGGAAGATGTGGTCTTCGATTTCTTGTCCATTAGTGGTGCCCCAATAATTGCCGACGGCCATGATGTCAAATGGCGTATTGTTGTAGAGGTCGTAAAGCACGCCGCCGTTGCCGTTGTCGTGGATTTGGTTACGGCCCCAGTCGTCTTCGGTGCCAAGGTCGACATCAGCGGCATTGATGACGGTGATACCCCATAAATTTCCGGTAATCACATTATTGCGCAAAACGGCTTTGTTGTTTTCATCCATGCCGTAGATGCTGATGCCGCTGCCACCGTTCATCGGGTTGGTTTCGAAGTTGTTGTCAAAGAATCGGTTGCCGTTGATGACAGAATTCAGATTATAACCTTGTTGGTTGTAGCCGTAGCGGTTGTTTCTCACGATGTTGTCTTTCAGCAGGATTTTTGTTGCGCCCGTTCCCATCAGGTCGGCGATGGCGATGCCGCCAACCATGTTGTTTCCGCCGCCTTCGATGGTGCATCCCATGATGCGGATGGTGTCGTTTGACCCTGGCCCAAGATTGATTTGGGGTTGGTTGGCGTTGGAGGTCACGTTGTTGGTGAAATGGCAGTTCACGATTTGCGGTGAGCCTTGTCCGTTGGCGGGCGAACTGATGGCTGCGCCTTCGTTGTATATAAAACTGCAATCGGTGAATATGGGGTTGCAATTCGAGAAACTAACGGTTGAGGACTGACTAAAAGTGTTGAAGGCGATGATGTTGCAATCATTGAAGGTCACATCGCTGCCGATGATTTGTATGCCGCTGAGGTTGAAGAAATCGCAACGGCTGAAGTGGTTTGGCTCGGAGGCATCTTCGAAGCGGATACGGCCATGCTCGGCATAGACAGGCATCCCGATGTAATAGTGCGAATCTTCAGTTCCTTCCACAACCATCGATCCTTTGATGGTGAGCGTGAGATTGTTTTCGTTGAAAAGCAAACTGTTCGGCTCATCGTTGCCGTTGATGTAGAGTTTGTCGGTGGCCGAAATGGTGATGTCGGTCATGATGCTATAGACGCTGTTGGCATAGTCGTGATGAACGCAACCTATCTCGACGAGATCGGTGAGCGTATAGGTCGTTCCGTCGCCAGGGCTAGTCCATTGGGCGTTCAGCGTTTGGGCGAAGAAAAACAAACAAACTATTGATAATGTTAGTTTATTGATATGCTTTGACATAACTGTTTTTTTTATTATAAAACTGCTTGATAAATGCTTTGTCTGACAAATGCGTTCAATGAAATTCCTTCTGCTTGTGCACATGCAACGGCTTTGGCATGTAGTTCAGCAGGAATACGAATGTTGAAACTGCCCGTGTATGACTTAAGCAAGGGTAAACCGTTTTCTTTGCAGTGTTCAATGTAGTCATCTACGGCATTGATGAAGTCTTCCTTCAATTCTGCAAGCGTGTTTCCTTCGTAGGTAATCAACGTTCCCTTGTCCAACCCGAGGATTTTTCCATAAAGCGTATTGTCGTCCAATTCCGCTTCGATGCTTCCGATAAAACTTTTATATTTCAGCGTGTCCATATTTATATGAGTTTGTTTTCATTCAGGTATGTTATGATGTCTTTAAGAGCTTTTCCTTAATAATGCTTGAAGGATGGGGTTTGTGGGCTAAATATTGCATTTGCCTTTCTTTGTTGTAGATCCTTACTCGTGACCCCGATGTTTTTCCTTTGTCATCTTTCTCAAAACCAAGTCGTAAGAAAACCGCTTCCAACTCTGCAAAAGTAAAGTCTTTTGGTTGTTGACATAGTCGTTGTATGAGTTTGTCTTTTTTGGTCATTTTGTAACTAAATTTCGGTTGCAAAGTTACGGTTTTTTACTTTACAAAGTAAAATTTGAGCCAAAAAGCCAACAAAAAAGTGCTTTGACAGCTTAATGTAAACTTAGGCTATAGTTCAAATTACGACTGATTTTTCACCAAAACGGGTATAGGAGGCCTGTTTGGGACGCTGGCCGAGGTTTCGGCAAACGGCGCCGATGCGGCGTAGTCGATCAGGGTCATGGCCTTCTGCGCCAGCCCTCCGCACACACCTTCCAACACGTTGACCCACGTCAGGTAGTTGTTGAGGTACTTCGTGGACACGCCCTTGAGCCTGGCGAGGAACGCCTTCAGTCTGGCGTGGTAGGCGTTGAGGTGCTGTATGTGGTAGATGCCCTTGACCGAACCCTTGCCGCCCTTGATCTGCACCAAGGCGTTGCCGTTGCCCTTGGCGAAGCGGCGGTACGACCTGTCGCCGTCCGTGCATAGCGTGGCCTCGGACGACACGTGGCCGCCGCGGACGGCCTTGACCGCCTCCGCCGAACACTTGCCCAGCTTGGCGACCTTCGAGACGGCCTTGCCCTTGCGGTCGACGGCGCACGGCAGGCACACCAGCTCGTCCGAAAGGCCGCGCTTGTGGTTGCCGCCGCCGCGCTTCC
>JAFSJF010000031.1 GCA_017439405.1 Bacteroidales bacterium | reverse complement strand
GCGGTCTCAGTTCGCAAAACCATGTCGGTCTTGGCTTGCGCCCTCTCCGACAAAGGCATCGGTCACTGCCAAGGAGAGAGGTGGGCTTGCCTTGGTCTCGCTACGACTTGTTACCGGTCACTTCGAACAGCTCCACAAGGGGAGGGTTGCGTTTTTGTGACCGTAACCGTTCGACGGTTACATCTGATTGGTTGTTGCTCCACAAACCTGCACTAACATGCACTAACCTGCACTATAACCTGCACTACCCAAAAATGAGCGAAAAGCCACGGCTGGTAAGGGTTTCCGCTCTTTCATCCAAAAGAAAAGTGCAGGTAGTGCATCTTTTTGTCGCCATAAAAATCCTATACATACGTTTTTTTCCGAAAAATTCCGCTATATGGACTTTTGGTAAGTACTTCTAAAAAGTCCTTTATCAGAGTTTTTCGGATTTTTTTGCGCCTTAGGATTTTTATAGCAACCAAAAAGATGCACTACCTGCACTTTTTCCTTGGATGAAATGCGAAAAGCCACGGCTGGTAAGGGTTTCCGCGAAAAAATGATAGTGCATGTTATAGTGCATGTTAGTGCAGGTTAGTGCATGTTTGCCCTCTTCCTTGCCCTCTTCGGCCAAAAAAAAGCAAGGGCGGTGTTCCCTTGCCTTGGTAGAATGTGCTGTCTAGTTTTGGGTCAGCGCAATGCCGATGAAGTAGTCTGTGCCACTTGAACGCAAGCTATCTATGTTGTACGGCGCCGATGTTAGCTTGCGAGAAAAGGCAACCTTGGTTCCGGCCGGTACACGGTTTTCGTCGCAATATTCTCTCCAACTCTCGTAGGCTTCGACCTTGGAAACGCGCACGTCGGGTCTTGCTATCGTACAGTCGGCCAACCATTGCGCCATAACATCGGCCTCTTCGAATACGGCCGCACTGGCCTCTTGAACTCGTCGAGGTGTTTGCAGGCCATTTTGGAGTACGCCCGCCGCGGCATTGATCCACATCCGAAGTACGACCGGCGCCTCTTGTTCGAGAATCTTGTCCAATAGAAGTTCGTCTGGAACGGCTGGCCGGTGAGTGAAGGGCAAAACTCGCAGCCGCCGACGGAAAGCGTCACCACTTTCGCCTACAAGTCGTGGCGCGGCATTAGAAGTGATCACGATTTTTCCCTGCATCGGAAAAGGATGTGATTTTGTATACAACGCGCGCCCTCTTTGCATGTCGCCGCCTGTCAGAGATTTTACTCTCCTCTCACGCCAGCGATTGCCGCTGACCTCTTCGCAATAGCAAAGCCTCGTGCCCTCCAAGTCCGCGATTGAGTCTGGCTTCGGTTCGTTGCGCGTTTCGAGCAAAATTTCAGGGTCCATGGTTACAGAATAATCGTTCAAAATTCTAAAAAGGATAGAGACAAAGAGACTTTTGCCCGTGCCGCCACTTCCGAACAGAAAGAAAAACACTTGGGCCCTAGTTGAACCGCTAAGGCAGTATCCGCAAACGTCAATCAGGTATTTGATATAGTCTTCATCACCTTGCGCGCTTTCATACAGAAACTTCATATACAATGGACAAGCTTTCCAATAGTCGGCCGATGTTTCAGCTATCGGCGCCACGGAAGTCATCTTTGATACCATGTCGGCCGCACTGCCTTTGCGTAAGGCGCCTGTCTTCAAGTCCACCACACCGGCCGGAGTTCCAAGCAGGAACGGATTCGCGTCAAGCCCTTTGCCGCTGTTTCCGTAATATCCGGCATCGGTTAGAGTGGTTTTAACGGAATTTATCATGTGAATATTTTTGATTGGAGCCGCGTCCTTTTTATCCATATCAACAGTTTCACGTTCAATCATTTTGCGGATTTTTTGCGATATCCGGTTGCTATCGTCTTTCTCAAAGATGCCGCTGTTATTATTCAGAATGTACCATTCTTTTGCAGGGACATGGTACAAAAATTGCGTATCGCTACTTTGATAGAACTTTTCCGCAAGGTCGAGCTGTGATTGAATCTTGGTAACAGCTGCCACCTGTTCGCTTTCATCAATAATTTTGCGTACAGCCTCAGCCCCCTCTTTGACGAAAAGATCATTAAAATCCATGCTCTCGGATTTAGGGACGGGGGGCATGCACCATGTGGCATGGACGGCTCTTGCGGCCTCTTCAGCCTTGTATCTGCCGATGCCACCGTCAAGAGGTTGCATGGTCTTGGGGTCCATGATGCGGTCTTGTGGCCGGTCGTGGTCAGCCAAGACGGTGACCTTTATTTCAACGCCAGCTTGATCTCGGAAGAAAACCGAAATGGCCGTGGCAACAGCTTTGAGGTTGCCCGCAGACATGGCACAATAAACGCCCAAGCCGGTTGCCAAGTTGGCAGACAGGCCGGTTGCGTATCCTTCACAGGCTAGAACGCGGCCACGATCTGCCCCCTCAGCCCAAGGAATCATGGCAAAGGCGCCCTTGGTTCGGCCACCAGGCCAGAAAAGCTTTTGTGATTCGCCGTCTCGATTGATAAGGATGCGTTGGGCATTGCAAGGGACAAGGTTTGCCCCGTCAAGCCGATACATCGGCACAATAAGCGCGCCACCTTTGGAATCATAGCCAAGCGAGGGCAGGACGTGGGCAAGGGCATCCTTTTGAACACCGGGCAACTTCTTACGCAAGTATGCGCTTTGCCAAGCATCGGTTCCCCTCAGCTCGTCCATAAAGGTGGTGACTTCGTCTTCGGCCTCTTTCCACCGCGCTTCTTGCATCGCCTGGAACTCTGCCCGACGCTTGGCCAGCTCACTGTCAAGAGCTAGTTTTTCTTGGCCAGTCAGCTCCTTAACCTTGAACCCTAAGGGATAGCGCACCATGCGGTCGTCGGTTGCCCAATTCTGGATAAACAAGCAAGGACGCGTTCCCCCGATAAGGATGTAGGCACCATTCAGTTTGTCCGGGGAGGTTTCGGTGACACAACGTTGAAGTGAATCACGCTCGATCACATCAGGCGGAATCAGCCCATGCTTTTGCATGATCGACCGTACCCGGCTCTCGTCGATGGGAACGATCAACCCGCCGGTGGAGGCTTCGTAGGTGATTTGGCTTTTTTCTGGGGTTTCCTTGAGGGCGTCGGTTGCGCCGCTTTCATTGACAAAATTAGAGTCTTTGGTCATAGTAAAGCTGCCTTTTTAGCTTGCATATTTTTTGGGGGCGCAATCATAGACCCCCAAAAAGCCCCATCCCTTGCGGGGAAAAAGGGCTTTTGAAAGATGCAAGCGGTTTGGGGATAAAAAAGAAAGATTCAAACCCAAAGTTTTTGCGCATCTTGCTGCTCGGCAAGACGCGCCTTTTTTTTGGCCTTTGGCGATTTTATCACTCCCCCCCCCTTATCGCAATCCGCCCTCGGAGGTGGAAGTGGGAGTCTTTGGCGTCAACGCTGCCTCAACCGCGCCCTTGTCAAGCCAAATTCGTCGCCCAAGTTTCAGGACGGGTCCAAACTTGCCAGATCGCACAAACCTTTGGAGGGTTCGCTGGGGCAATCCCAAGGCAAGCCCGACTTCGGATGCCATGATCAGTCCGCTAAGCAGTTGCTGCATAATCTTTCCCCTCTTTTTCCATCCTCGACTTGAATTGTATTTCGTCCCAAGAATCAAACAAACTATTGATCCTTCGTGTACGCCTTTTCGCAATGACATGATCGTCAAACCAACCGGCTCTTTTCCAGAACCAACCAAAAGTCTTTTCCCAAGCATCCCTGTCTTCTGGTTTAATCCTTTTCGAATCCAAGAACTTAAGAGCCCTCGAATAATCGCCATCGGTCTTGGACAAAAGCCAGTCCCCAAGCTCTCCCCTAAAACCATCGGGGTCAAACTCGCTAAAAAGGCCACCGATTGCGCCCAATTCAATAGTCATGACGATATACTTACTTGTAAAAAAACCTTGGTCGATGTGAACCCAAATACCACAACCCAGGTTAAACCATATCAGTTGTGCAAGCTTCCGCTTAGGGACTTTGAAAAGCACTGAAGTGGCTTGAAATGGGTAAATATCCTCAAGCCAATCGTCGGACATAGGATCCTCCTTCTTTAAAAATGAACGCCGAAATTGACAAGAAAAGTCTAAACATACACCGAAAATCTTGTCAAGCACGAACAACAAACATTTTTCCAATCAAGACCAAAAAAAACGCCACGATTGTTGGTATCTCCAAACGCCCTTCCTCGCGTACGTTTTTATCACGCCTTATTCATGGACGAAACAGAGGAAGCCTTGCCCCGTAAGGCTTTCTGCCGATTTTGGTTTTTTCATTTCTATACGATCGTCTGATTTTTCGAGTCTTACAGCTTACCCAAACTACATACTTTATGATACTTTTCTGTGTCACAATGAAATTTGAGTCTTTTCGTTCACATCCCAGAAAATTTTGAATATCGCGAACTCGGGACGCCTCTGGAGACGCGCAAGACCAAAATGCGCAGTAGTACCTTGGAAATTTTCTGCATCTCTCCGGCTTCACAAAAGAGAGAACCATCCCAAACCATCACAGAATTGCTATGTTTCCCGATATTTCCGTTCCAAATTCCGCACGGGCTTTGGGAGAATGGCTTTTGTCTGGTGAGCAATCATACAAGGACGCAATCTTTCGAGCCTCCTACGGCCTCCTAGCGCAAGCCCGATGTGATACTTCAACGTCAATGTAGACAGGATGGATATCGGGCTTGTCCTTTTCCAAGTTTGGACATATTCTTTCGCATGGACGTTGACGATTGCTTTTTCCTTATCAATCTCCGCAATGTGAGACTCCATATACATGAGAGACCGCAATCCTATCTTGGGTTGCGGTCTCTTTTTTTCCCGATGGTATTGGCTCTTTGATCAATGGGCAGAGTTGAACAGCTTGTTGCCAATTCTTTCGCAGACTTCATCAATCCAAACCATTCTGGCCGCGACTCCCTCAATGAGTTCTATGTCGTCTTTTGTGATATCTCTTCGCTCAATCATCCCCTCAAGCTTTTGTGCCAATGCCATGTTACGGTCAATTCTTTGTCGAATAATTTCTGAAAAATTTTTTATGGTTTTAAAATGGCTTTCGACTTCGATATGCAACTGGTCTTGCATGTCATCCCACGCCATTCTTTCTTCGTCGGTCATCTCTTGCCCTCCATACTTGCCGCCAACAAAGGCCAACCCTCTTTGTGAAGCCTGCTCAGGCATCCATCCATCCCGTATCCGCGCCATGTGATCACGCTAGCAATGCCATTGATCACCACATCCAGGCAGACATATCGCCAGTATTGGTTCTAGTCTCTTGTCTGCTCCACACTACGGGCTTGAGCTTCTAGTATGTCGAGCCTCTTTCTCAGCGCCGCGTTTTCCTTTTCCAGCTCTTCCGCCCTTCCCCGCCAGTGCTTCACGGCCTTGGTGAGAGAGCCTCTATCGGAGAGCAGTTCAATGTTCGCAAGGCGTATCCGTTGAATCTGCTCCGCATGTGATGTTTTGAACTCTCGTATAACGGCGCATATCGACTTCGTATCCCCTCGACCGCCAGCGTTTTGGACGGCTGCAAAAGATGGTATCCGGCCTTGCTCCAACAAAGCTGCACAAAGTTTTTCAATGGTCACAGCGTCAAAGACCTTATCCCTTCTTGTTCGCATGTCTCTGCTCTCCTTTTGGTTCATGGTTCACAAGAGCAAAAACGGTAACACAAGACAAGCGTTTTGACAACTAGCAATGGTATATACCTATGCCAAAGTGTGGTTAGAATGCAGTGTTCTATCCACTCAGCGCTAAAAGCCTTGCCAGTCAAGGACTTTCGGGCAATGAGCGGATTTTGATACGTCATCTATACGTATTTTTCGCCCTGCCCCTCTTTTTGACCGCATTTTGGCAACTAGCAATGGCATATCCTTACGCCAAAGAGTTCTTACAAGGTGATGTTGTCGGAACTTTCCCCCAAAAGCCACAGAAGACGCCACTTTCCAGGAAAATCCGAAAAATCCGTACGTCAGAGGTACGTCATCCGCGTCTTGTTACCCCGTCCAAAATCGCTAGCGGCTTTGTGGGAACAACGCCTGCGCCGTAGGCAAACATACGGCGACATTGCCTTGCGCCCCTCCTACGGGCTTCTAG
>JAFSJF010000030.1 GCA_017439405.1 Bacteroidales bacterium | reverse complement strand
GTTGGCCTATCTGTTGGCACCTTCGGTCAATGCCTTGCTCAACGCCCCTGAGGTGCCGATTACCATTCAGATGAAACCTATGTACATTGTGGCTTATTTGGCTGTCATTGTGGTGGTTGGCGTGCTCAATGGCATCATTCCGGCTTTGTTTGCCAGTCGTGTGCAGCCTATCGATGTGGTGAAAGGCACGTTCCGCCGCAACACGAAGTTAGTGTTCAACAAGGTTTTCATCGTCATCCAAAGCACTTTAGCGGTTTTTCTCGTTGCAATGGCCATTGTGATGGAGGCGCAATACCGCACCTCGCTGAACCGCCCGAAAAACTGCAATACCCAAGACAAATACTATTTGGTGGTGTTCGCCTCCGAACCGCAATCCGATTTGTTTGACAAACTTGAAGAATTGCCTTGTGTGAAGCGGATTGGCAGAAGTAGGGGCGTGCCGGGGTGTATGATTGGTGGACAGTACAGCCTCACTCGTGACGGACAGAATATCTTATATCGGCATTTGATGATGGACACTGTTGCTTTTCAAATGCTTGACTTTGAAATCCTTAAAGATTATCAGGCACCGCTTTACAATACGGTGTGGTTTGGCGAGCGGGCCTTTGCAGCCACAGGACTAACTGATGAGGATCACGAAATAGATGTCTTAAGGGGAAGGGCGGGCAACTGCGACCAGGTGGCAGGCGTGATTCGTGATTTCCCGGTAACCATAAGCAATATGGGTGACGAAGACTATCAGATTATCAGCATTATGAAGGAGGAAGACATCAAATATGGCGGTTTTGTGATGGAAATTATAGGTGATCATGCGGAAGCGAGAAAAGCCATCCACGAGGTGGTCGATGAATGGCGCAATGGTGAACTCGTGGATCCTTTTGCCGATGGTTTCATTGACGATTTCTACCGCGACGCCCTCAAGCCCGCCAAGAATAATATGCGTCTTTTGGAGATTTTTATGCTGCTTGCCGTGCTGATCTCTCTGCTTGGCCTTATCGCCATGAGCACCTATTACGCAGGCGAGAACGCCAAAAGCATCGCCGTGCGCAAGGTGTTTGGTGGCACCGTTGAGAGCGAGACTTGGCGCACCGTGAAGGAATATATGGTTTTGGTGGCGGTGGCTTGCGTCATTGGTGTGCCTGTGGCGGTGTGGACGGCGCAACGTTATTTGGAGGGTTTCATCGTCAAACTTGAAAACTACGGCTGGATTTTCGTCGTCGCAGTCGTCATCGCCCTTGTGATGGCCTTCCTTTCGGTGCTTTGGCAAACCCTCAAGGCCGCCAAGACCAACCCTGTTGATGTGTTGCAGAAGGAGTGAAGATAAACTACAGATTGCACAGATGAAACAGATTTTCGACAGAAATTTTCGGGGCGCAAGCGCCAAATTCATACGGATTCATACCGGCGACAGCCATCTGTAAAATCGGGAGCCTGCGACCTCAAAATTTTGGAGACTCGACGCTGTAAAATCTGTGCAATCTGTAGTTAAATAGCAATTGAGACATACATTGTATTGAAATTTTATGTATTTTTGCAGTACGATAACCATAAAATGTAAAGCAATATGTCTCAAACAACCACGATGTCAATTCGACTTGACAGTAATCTAAAACAAAGATTCGATCTCCTTTGCGATGAGTTCGGTTTAAGCAATACTGCCGCACTGATGTTGTTCATCAAGACGATGGTGCGCGAACGCAGAATTCCGTTTGAAATCAAGACGGACACAATTGAAGAGAGTAGAAGGAAAGCGCTTCTCGCTATTGAACAGATGAGGAAAGATGCTGCTGCGGCAGGTGTCCAAGATATGTCTCTTGACGAAATCAACGAAATAATCAGGGAAGTTCGTTATGGAAAGAAATAAGATTTATGCGGTCATTGACACCAATGTCCTTGTTTCTGCGCTGCTTCCACATCAAGGGGTTACTAATCCATCCGTCGTATTAGGGGCAATTATGAATGAAAGAATAATACCCGTTTTCAATAGTGAAATACTTGGGGAATATTTGGAAGTGCTGACGCGAGAAAAATTTCACTTCCAGAGAACAAGTGTCGAGACGGTAGTCAACCATATCAAACAGATTGGGCTGGAATTAGATAGAACAAGATCATGGGAAGGCGTTTTCCCCGACCCCAAGGATGTTGTTTTTTATGAAGTCACTTTGAGCAAAGACGATGCCTATTTGGTCACGGGAAACATCAAGCATTTCCCGAAGAAACCATTCGTGGTCACGCCAGCCGAAATGGTGGAAATACTTGGGTTGTAATCCAACCCAACGAAAATTATGTTTTTTCGGTAATTTTTTTTCGGTAATTTTGGTAAAAGCACTATCTTTGTCCCCAAAATCAAGGCATTATGGTAAAGAACATCAATCCGTTCATAGTTTCAGGAAAGATTGCCCCAGAATACTTTTGTGACCGAGTGAAGGAAGCGGCTGATTTGGAGAAATCGATTCATAATCAGATGAATGTGGTGCTCACTTCGCCGCGCCGCATGGGAAAGACTTCGCTCGTTGATTTTGTCTTCGACAAGCCGGAAATCAAGGATGAGTATGTCACTATTTCCGTTGATATTCTGCACACTACGACGTTCCGCGAGTTTATCCTTGCCTTTGGTACGGCGGTTTTCGACAGCGTGGCCACCCGAAGCGCAAAGTTGCGCAAGCAGTTTGTCACTTTCCTGAAATCGCTCAGCGCGAGTTTCGGCTACGACACCGTCCAAAACATGCCCACTTTCGATGTCAAGCTGGGCGATGTGCAGAACCCTGAATACACCTTGGCGGAGATTTTCGGCTATCTTGAAAAAGTTGGCAAGCGTTGTATCGTTGTTATTGATGAATTTCAACAGATTACACGCTATCCTGAAAAGAATGTCGAGGCGTTGCTAAGGTCTCATATCCAGAAACTTTCCAATACCAATTTCGTGTTTTCGGGCAGCCAGCGCCGACTTATGGAGGAGATGTTTTTCTCGTCAAAGAGGCCGTTTTTCCAAAGCGCGAAATCACTCCGACTGGAACCGATTGCATACGACATCTATTTGGATTTCGCGACCCGACATTTTCGGGAGGCGGGAAAAGACCTCGCGCCAGAGGCCTTTGCGCATGTTTACGAGGTCTTTATGGGCGTTACTTTGTATGTGCAGCGTATTATGAAGGAAGCATTTTCTGAAACGCCAAAAGGCCAAACTTGTGACCTCGAGGCTGTAAATCAACTGATTGAGGATTATATTGACGAGAGTGATTCGCGGTTGCGCGAACAACTGGCCTATATCACAGAGGCACAAAAGGAACTGCTTTACGCCATTCATGCCGAAAAACAGGTGCAAGGCATCACTTCCACGGCATTCAACAAGAAATACCGTTTGCGTTCACCCAGTTCAAGCCAATCAGCGGCTTTAAAACTGCTTGAATATGATATTATTACAAGAAAAGAAAAAATCTATTCTATCTCCGACCCATTGATGAAACTATGGCTTGATAGAAGAAAAGTATGAATTACGGCGGCTGGAGTCTCGTGTCCCGCGTCTCGCAGTCCCGTGTCAAAAAAACTGACAACTGAACAACTAAAAACTGACAACTGAAAAATGCCCAAACTCAAATCAAAAATACTCGTCGTGGACGACAACGCCGGCATCCGATCGGCACTGAAAATCCTGCTCCCGATGCGCTTCGCCGAGGTGGAGCTCATCGACTCGCCCAAGGCGCTGATGGAGACCATGCGCCAATTCCAGCCCGATGCGGTGCTTTTAGACATGAACTTCGAGTCGCAAATCAACACGGGCAACGAGGGCCTGTTTTGGCTCTCCGAACTCAAGCGCGACTTCCCCGATGTGGAGGTGGTGCTCTTCACGGCCTACGCCGACATCGCCTTAGCCGTCGAAGGCATGAAGCGCGGTGCCTTCGACTTCGTCGTCAAGCCGTGGGACAACGCCAAACTGCTTGGCATCCTTGAAGAGGCGACCAAGAAACGCCGGAAGTCCAAACAAACGGCCTCCAACACCACGCCACCCATGCAGTGGGGCAAGAGCGAAGCGATGCGCAGTCTCCGCCGCATGGTGGAGAAAATCGCCCCGACTGAGGCCACCGTGCTCATCATGGGCGAGAACGGAACGGGCAAGGACGTGCTGGCCAACGAGATACACCGTCTCTCCAACCGTTCGGCCAAGCCGATGGTGAGCGTCGATATTGGGGCTATCACTGAGACGCTGTTCGAGAGCGAGATGTTCGGCCATGTGAAAGGTGCCTTCACCGACGCCCACGCCGACCACATCGGCAAGTTCGAGCAAGCCAACGGCACGACGCTGTTCTTGGACGAAATCGGCAACATCCCTTTGGCGCAGCAGGCCAAACTGCTTCGTGTGTTGCAAAACCGCACCATCACCCGCGTGGGCGACGACAAGACCATCCCCATCGACATCCGCCTGATTTGCGCCACCAACATGGACTTGCCCGCGATGGTCAGGGAGGGGCGTTTCCGCGAGGACTTGTTCTACCGCATCAACACGATGCCGCTGCAACTGCCGCCATTGCGCGAGCGACAGGACGAAATCGTCTCGTTGTCAGAGCTGTTCATCAAGCAATACGCCTCGAAGTACCACCGTCAGGCGAAAGGCCTCTCCGACGAGGCCCGAAAGCTGCTGCTGCGCTGCCGCTGGAGCGGCAACATCCGCGAGTTGCAAGGCTGCATCGAGAAGGCGGTCATCTATTCCGAGACGGAGCAGGTGCGTGCCGCCGACCTCCAAATCCGCGCCAGCGAACTGATGGAAGAGGCGCGGGCACTTTCCTCAAACGAGAGCCTTGAGAGCGCCGAGGAGCAGGTCATACGTAGTGCCATGAAGAAGTATAACGGCAACCTCTCGCTCGTTGCCAAAGCCTTGGGAATCAGTCGCCCGACGCTTTACAAGCGCCTCAAAGACTATGGGATATGAGCATTTGGCTTTGGATATTGGTCGTGACGGTGGCAGTCGTGGTGGCGATTGTTGTTACCGCAATGATTGTGGCTCGGCGCGACGCCAAGAAGGTGTCGTTCATGATGGATGCCCTCGAAGACGGCGAGCTGAACTTCCGCTTTCGCGACAACTCGGTCCAAAACCGTGCCTTGAACCGCATCCGTGGCATCTTCGAGCGGCGCACGGCTTCCAACGAGGCGGCATCGCTCACCAAGGTCTTTCGCGTGATGACGCACGAAATCATGAACACCGTCGCGCCCATCGCTTCGCTCAGTGACGCGCTATTGCAGGCCGACGACGTGGACATGAAAGCGGGCTTGGAGACCATCTCGGCCTCTTCGAAGGACTTGATTCGCTTTGTGGAGTCGTATCGCAACTTCACCAACGTGGCGCAGCCCGTCCGCAAGGCCGTGATGGTCGATGAGATGATGGAGCGCGTCATGCTGCTCCAAAAGGCGCGTGTGGCCGAGCAAGGTGCCGCCTTGACCTACAAAGCGAACACCCCCGACTTGTTGGTCTATGCTGACGAAGGGCAGATGACACAAGTGTTCAACAACCTGATCAAGAACGCGGTGCAGGCGGGAGCCACTTCCATCCGCATCACCGCCGACCTCAACAAGGACGACCAAACCATCATCCGCGTGACCAACAACGGCAAGGCCATCCCACTGAGCCAGATGGAGGAGATTTTCGTGCCGTTCTACACCACCAAGCAAAACGGCACGGGCATCGGCCTCAGCCTCTCGCGCCAAATCATGCTCCGTCACAACGGCGACCTCCGCCTCGAACAAAGCGACTCGAATATGACAATTTTTGCTGTGGTGTTCAAGTGATTTGTGATTTGCATAAGTTGTTGATAATAATCAAAATACATTAAATATCATGTTCGGATAACGGGCTAAAACTTCATTTTTTTGATACTTTTAGCCTGCTATTCGAACTTTTTTCCTTATCTTTGTGCCACTAAAAACGGGGATATGGAAACGATAATCGGCAGAACGAAAGAGATTGGGCAACTTTCAAAATTCATGCAGTCGGGCAAGGCCGAGTTTGTGGCTTTGTACGGCCGCCGAAGGGTGGGGAAGACCTTTCTGGTGACTTCCTACTTCAAGAACAAGTTCGATTTCGACGTGACGGGCATCATCGGTGGGCGCAAGGATGAGGAGTTGGAGGCTTTTCATTCCGCGTTGCAACGTTATGGCTATCAGGGGAAAAGGCCCAAGAAATGGATGGAAGCTTTCGAGGCATTGCGAACCTTGCTTGAGGCAAGGATGAAGAAACGGAAAGGCAAACGTTGCGTCGTCTTTTTCGACGAATTGCCGTGTTTCGACACGCCCAAGTCGGGCTTTGTCCACGCGCTCGACTATTTCTGGAACAGTTGGGCCTCGCGCCAAAGCGGTTTCTTCCTCGTCGTGTGCGGCTCGGCCACCTCGTGGATTGTGCGCAACGTGATCGACAATCACGGCGGTTTGCACGGAAGAATCACCCATGAAATCCACCTGAAACCCTTCACTTTGAAGGAAACCGAGCATTTCTTGAAGAAGCAGAAGTCGAAGTGGAAGCGCCTTTCAACCTTGCAGGCCTACATGATCTTGGGCGGCATACCTTATTATCTCAGCATGCTCGATGTCAGCCAAAGCCTGACGGAGAACATCGACCAGATGTTTTTCTCCGAAGACGCCGAGTTGAGGAAGGAATATGCACGGCTCTACAAGTCGCTGTTTTCGCATCCGGAGCGGTATATGGAAGTAATCAAAGTGCTGTCTGACAACAAGAAAGGGCTGACTCGAAAGCAAATCGCCGAAAAGCTCCATGTGGCCAACAACGGCCATTTGAGTGCGGTTCTGGAAGACCTCATCAATTGCGACTTTATCCGACGATACGATGTGGCCGGCGTGCGCGTGAAGTCGAATGGCTCGATTTACCAACTCATGGATTTCTTCACCCTGTTTTATCTTCAGTTTGTGGACGGGAAACACAGGAAAGACGCGCGCTATTGGACAAAGATCGTGAACACGCCTTTGCAAAACACTTGGTACGGCTTGGCTTACGAAAGGGTTTGCCTAACGCATATTCCTCAGATACTGAATGCGTTGCATTTAGATAGCGTGCTCACCGAATGCTACTCTTGGCGCAGCAAGGATTCCGACGATGGCGCGCAAATCGACCTCATCATCGACCGCGCCGACGACATGCTCAACATCTGCGAGATGAAGTATTCGCGCGACAAATATACGCTGACCAAAGCCGAGTACAAAAAGATAACGCACAGGGTGGAAACTTTCAGTCAGGAAACCAACACTAAGAAGGGTGTTCATGTTGCCATAATTTCCACTTTCGGAATTTCAGAAAATGAATATTCAGAAATCGCACAAAATATTGTAAATCTTGAAGATATGTTCAAATAATCATTTGGATAACGGGCTAAAACCGATTTTTTTTGATACTTTTAGCCCGTTATCCGATGCTTTTCCAACCTAAAGAACCGATAAAAACAAACAGAAAAATGAAGCATTTTCCCATCATCTTCGCCCTCGCGCTCTGTCTAACATTCTGCGCTTGCGGCAACACTGAAAAGCCTTCGCAAACCGTTGAAACCAAGACGGATACCATCATCACGCGCACGGTGATCTACCGTCCAGGCGACCACAACTCGACGAACTACCGCATCCCCGCCATCGTCACGGCGAAGGACGGCTCGTTGGTCATAGCCACCGACAAGCGGAAATTCAACGACGCCGACCTGCCCGAAGACATCGACATCCTTATTAATAGGAGCACCGATGGCGGACATACTTGGAGCGAACCTTACACCTTGGTCGAAGGCCAAGGGGTAGGGAAGGGCTTCGGCGACTGCGCCCTCGTGCATACCAACGACGAAGGCGGCCTCATGGCGGCTTTCGTCGGCGGCTGCGGCTTTTGGCAAGGTCGGTCAGAAAATCCATTACGCACCTATGTTTCAAGAAGTTACGACAACGGCCAGACGTGGACCGACCCAAAGGACATCACCGACGAACTGTATGGCGCGAAGTGCGAAAACGAGGTGAGCCGCTCGTGGTGGTCGGCGTTCTTCGCTTCGGGCAACGGCCTGCTGACCTCCACAGGGCGCATCATGTTCGTCCTCGCCGTGCGCGACACCGAGTCGTGGGCGGCCTGCAACTATGTGGCCTATTCCGACGACAACGGCGAAACGTGGCACATTTCAGGTCGCGCCTCGCAACGTGGCGACGAGGCCAAAGTGGTGGAACTCGCCGATGGGCGCATCCTGATGAGCATCCGCAACGAGGGCGAAAGATGGTACAACATCTCCGACGACGGCGGCTCGACCTGGCAGCCCGAAACCTCCGCTTGGCCCGACCTTGTGGCCACGGCCTGCAACGGCGACATCATCCGCTATTCGACTGAAAACGAGAATGAAAAGAACATTCTGCTGCATTCCTTGCCTTGCGCTGAAGGCCGAAGGAACGTGACCGTTTACGTCAGCTACGACGAAGGCAAGACTTGGCCTGTGAGCAAGTGTGTCGTGCCTTACGATGCCGCCTATTCCTCGCTCTGCATCCTTCCCGACCGCACGATTGGCCTCTATGTGGAGGAATCCGATGGCGACACCTTGGGCTATTCGATGGTGTTCTACAACTTTGGCCTCGATTGGATTGTGAAATGACCTGTTTCACTGCACATTACGATTCCCCGATCGGCGGCATGACGATGGCCTCCGACGGCACGGCCCTTACCGCCCTATGGTTTGAAGGGACACGGCGCGAGCCTCAGCTTTCGGGCATGGCTCCCGCAACGACAGTGCCGCCTGTTTTCGACGAAACCCGCCGCTGGCTCGACCTGTATTTCGCCGGCAACAAGCCTGATTTCACGCCGCCGCTTACGCCAAAAGGAACGGATTTCCAGCAACGGGTTTGGGGCATCCTTCTCACCATACCTTACGGAAATACAATGTCTTACGGCGATGTGGCCCGCCTCGTTTCCCCAACCATGTCGGCGCAGGCCGTCGGTGGGGCAGTGGGGCGCAATCCCATCGGCATCATCATTCCTTGCCATCGCGTGATTGGTGCCGACGGCTCGCTCACGGGCTATGGCGGCGGACTGGAACGGAAGCGGTGGATGCTGGAATTGGAAAGGCAGCGAAGCATGTCCGTTATTTAGCTTCTTTTCGTGCTTTTTCTGCGATTTCTGCGGTTTCTGCGTGAGATTGATTACCTTTGCCGAAAATTTCAACCATGTCCGAGACCCTGCAAAAATTCTTAGACCGCGTGGCCGAGTCCGCCGAGCAAAGCGCCTTGGTGAAGATGACGCTGAGCAAGCCCGCCAACAGGCACGACGACTTGCGTAACGTGTATGTGAAGCCCGTATTAATCAAGGAGAAACGCCTTTTTGCCTTCACCTACCACTACGATCGTCGCGACGAGGTGAAAAACTACGCTGCTGCGCAAATGGCTGACATTTTACAGGAAATGCTGCCTGCACGATTCCAAAATGCAGTGCTTTTCACTGTGAATGAAGATGTTACCTTGCTTGTTTCGGCAAAAGGCAAGGCCACGTTGCAAACCAAGAAAGTGCAGGAAAACCGCGAGCAGAACCTCGACCACGACAGGCAGAAAACCCGCCTCATCAACCCGGCCAACCCGTGGTGGTACCAACTCGGCCTGACCACCCGCGAAGGCAAGATTACGGCGGACATGCAGCACAAGTTCAAGCAGATCTACAAATATGCCGAAATCGTGGAAAGCCTCGTCAAGCCGATGAAGTTCGGCGGCACGGTTCACATCGCCGACATGGGGGCAGGGAAGGGGTATCTCACCTTCGCCCTCCATGAAGTGCTGACCCACCGCCTGCACCTCGACGTCGACATCAAAGGCGTGGAAATTCGTCCCGACTTGGTGCTGAAAATCAACGAGATTATCAAGGCCGATGGCTTGAAAGGCTTGGAGTTTGTGGAGAGCAGCATCGAGGCGTATCATCCCGAAAAGTTGGACGTTTTGATTGCGCTTCATGCCTGCAATACGGCCACCGACGATGCTATCGCATCGGGCATTAAGGCAGGCGCGGAGTTGATCGTTTGCGCTCCGTGTTGCCACAAGCAAATCCGGCAGGAGATGGAGCGCGCGGGCCGTTTCGATGCCATCACGCGCTACGGCATCTTCCTTGAACGTCAGGCGGTTATGATCACCGACACCATCCGCGCCCTCATTCTGGAGTATTTCGGCTACAAGACGCAAGTGATGGAGTTTATTGAGATGGAACACACACCGAAGAATGTATTGCTTGTGGGACGGAAAACCTCGAAAGTGCCCGATAAATCATGTATCTTACAGCAAATCAACGAGTTGAAAGCGCGATACGGCATTGGGCGGCATTATTTGGAAGAGACTTTGGGTATGGAATTTTCGTAAAATGGTCTTTTTCTTGTGGGTTCGCCTCCCCCAGTCTCGTGACAATTCAAATGACAATTCAAATCAATCCAAATACAAACAAAAATGAAAAACCGAAGTATGAAAAAACGATTACTTGTCCTCTTGATGGCATTTGCTGTATGCCACGGGCTTCATGCCCAAAACACGGGCGAGCAGAGGCTTTTCAACCTCGTCCTGCCCGACAACACGGTGGTCAGCTATGAGGTGACCAACGGCATTGACATCCATTTCCAGGACTCACTTATGGTGGTGAACGGCATGGGCTTCCACATGGAAGACTTCGTCAAATACTACTTCTCGGAAGGAGGCGAAGGCAACGGGCAGGCCAGCCTGTTCAGTTCGGGCTGGAACTGGTGGAGTAGCTACGTCGAGCTTGACGGCACAAGCAGCTTGCAAGGCCTCGAAAGCAGCCTCGGCGCAAACGGGGTGATGGTCAAGTCGCAGAACGACGGCTATGTCTCCTATCTGGATGGCTACGGCTGGTACGGCTCGCTAACCTCCATCAACAACGAATCGACGTATCAGGTGAAGGCCAACGCGGCCTGCACCGTGCGCCTGACGGGCGCGACGGCCCATCCCGCCGACCACCCCATCACGCTCGGCAGCGGCTGGTCGTGGATAGGCTATCCCGTGGCGGCCAGCATGGGCGTTGAGGACGCCTTGGCCAGCATCGAGCCGCAGGACGGCGACATGCTGAAGTCGCAGAACGACGGCTACGCCTCCTACCTTGACGGCTACGGCTGGTACGGCTCGCTCAACACGCTGCACCCCGGCATGGGCTTGATGTACAAGTCGAATGCCGCCGCCGCGATGACGCTCGTTTATCCCGAAAGCGGGACAAGGGCAGGCCTGAAGGCCAACCAAACCACGGCAGGCAACCACTGGCGACCCAACCTGACCGCCTATCCCGACAACATGACCGTCACGGCGGTCGTCGAACTCGACGACGTGGAATTGCAAGGCGAGAGCTACGAGCTAGCCGCCTTCGCCGACGGTGAATGCCGCGGCAGCGCAAGGCTGATGTACGTTGAACCCATCGGGCGTTACGTTGCCTTCCTGACCATCGCCGGCGACGAGGCCGCCGAGCTTCGCTTCAGGCTCTATGATGCCGTGACGGGCAACGTGATGGAGACGTTGCACGCAACGTCTCTACCATACGAGACCAACGCCATCGTGGGCAGCCTCGCCGCGCCTTACGTCGTCAGCTTCAGCAGCACGACGGGCATTGGCGAAGAACCCGAAAGCCACATTGCGGGCGGCAAGCTCTACGTCAGGAGTGCCGGCAAGGACGGCTCCGTCGTCGTCTCCGACGTGCTCGGCAGGGTCGTCTATAGCCAGCCCATCCGCGAGGAGGCCTGCGTCATCGACCTTGACAGGCTCGCTCCCAACACCTTGTACATCATCAAAGTCAACAACCAAACCCTCAAATTCATCAAACAATGAAAAAGACAGCATTACTCATAGCCTTCCTGACGGTCGGCTTCCTCGGCTTCGGGCAAAGCAACAGGCCTTACATCATCCGTTACGCTTCGCAAGGCGACACCATCCGGCACAACGTGCAGGCCGTCAGCGGCATTCACATCGACACGCTTGGGCACGAGATGACCCACGAGGGCGGCACGGAATGGTCGGCCTTGGCCGACATGGACACCGTGTATGTTTATCGCGGCGACGAGACCGTCAATCCCGCCTACGTGCCCATCGACTGGGAAAGCACCACCCTCGTGCAAGCCGACGACAGCCTCGGCAACTACCAAATGCAGTTCGGCGGCGCGGTGCCCGAAGACCTGGTGCCAGGCTCCGTCATCGCCATCGACTATGACACGGCGGTGCGCTACGTCTATGTGGAGACGGTGAGCGTGAACCGCAACACGGTGACCCTGTCGTCCACCGAGACCAACCTCACCGACATCTTCGCCGACGTGGAGTTCACCCTCGCCACCAACCCCAACCGAAGGTCGTCGGGGCGCGGCCCGGTGTTCTATCCCGTGGCCGCCTACCAACGCGACAGTGAAGGCGGCTACAGCCCCATGAACCTCAGCCAGCGCGACCTCCGCTGGGGCTTCACCCACAACCTGTGGCACTACGGACAGAACCTCGACGGCGAAGTGCTGTTCAGCGGCGACAACTATTCCGTCTACATGGAACACATGAACTTCGACCTCGACCTTGACCTTGAACTGTACATGAACTTCGGCGGCAGGGACGTCCTTGAAATCGTGGGCGAGGCCTTGGAGGTGTACCGCAGCCGCGCCCTGAACGTCAACGCCGCCCTGCTCGGCACCTTCAGCACGGAGCAGCGCGTCCGCTGCGACATCGAGGGCAGCTGCAGCTACAACCCCGGCTACGACATTTGGAAACACAAGATCTTCCAGCCGTTTGACATCAAGTTTGTCGTTTACGGCGTGCCTGTCGTTATCACCTTGAACTCCGACCTCTATCGGCAGGTGGAGCTGACGGCCAGCGGCGAGATTTCGGCCTACGCGGGCTTCAGCGACGTGGCCCAAGGCCGCCTCGGATTCAATTGGCGGCAAACGGGCGGGATAAGCCCCGTGGCCTCGTTCTCCAACACCTTCGAGCTTACGCCGCCCACCGTGGAAGGCCGAGGCACGCTGACGGCCAAGGTGTGGGCCATCCCGCGCGTCCGCTTGATACTCTATCATTTCATAGGCCCTTCGTTCGACTTCAAGCCTTACCTCTCCACCACCGTGAGCGGCGGCTTCAGGGAAGAGATGTTGGGACAGACCAACGACTACTGCGCCTGGAGCTTGGACTGCAACACAGGCCTCGATGCCGCCGCTGGCCTGAGCATCATGAACCCCGTGTTCGGCTATGAGATGGGAAACTACTCCACGCCCAACTGGAACATCATTGACAAGCCGCTCTACCATTCCCCGAAAAGAATCCAAAAGGTCTCGCTTGAAGGCTCAGGAACTACGAAAACAGCGACTTTCAATGTGTATGACCAGAACCATTTATTAACATGGAACAGCTTACACCTTTGCCACAATTCGTGAAGTTTGAGGCCAATGGCCAACTCTCCTCCGAATATGGAATTGCCCACAACGGGCAAGTGACGGTGAACTGGACACCAACAAGCAATGATATTCTTTATGCCAAGCTTTACGACATTAATGGCAATGTAATGTCTTGGGACACTGTGCACGCGCCTGAAGCACCGCAGCCCACGGGCGACTGGGTAGACCTCGGCCTGCCCAGCGGCCTGCTCTGGGCCACGCGCAACGTGGGTGCCAGCAGCCCCTCCGATTACGGCAGCTACTTCGCTTGGGGCGAAACCAGCCCGAAGAGCATGTACAACTGGGATACATACCAATATTACACTTGTGGCTATCAAGGTGATGACTATGATTGCGGATATACTAAGTATTGTAACCAATCTTCGTATGGCTATTTTGGTTATCATGACAACCTGACCATCCTCCAGCCCGGCGACGACGCGGCCACGGCCAACTATGGCGGGCGTATGCCCACCAAGGAGGAATGGCAGGAACTGTACAACAACTGCACCAGCACATGGACGACCCTGAACGGCGTGAATGGACGCTGCTTCACGGGGCCGAATGGCAACAGTCTCTTCCTGCCCGCCGCCGGCTACCGTTGGAACGATGAGATCTACAACGCAGGCTGCGACGGCCGCTACTGGTCGAGTTCGCTCTATACGAGCGACCCGTACGGCGCGTGGTACTTCGACTTCTATTCGGGCTACTACTACATGGGCATCTACGGCTACCGCGACAGCGGCCAATCTGTCCGAGCAGTGCGCTCTGCGCCTCAGAAATAGCCCTTGTTCCGTTGCGGGCAACGGGCGAGGCTCAGAAGCAGTCGGGCGGGGCGCCCGCGGCAAACATAATGGGACACAAGTTTTTCGTCGCTTTGCGCGTCCCCCTTTTGAGGGGGTAGGGGGTGTAAAGAGGTGGGCAGGGGGTGTAAAGGACACCTTGCCTTACGAGTTTTTTTCCCTGCCGGGGTTTGTGGAAACCCCCTGGCCCCCTTAGAAGGGGGACGCCTGCCGGGGAGAAAGGAGACAGTCCGTTCAGTCGCTTTGCGCGTCCCCCTTTTGAGGGGGCAGGAGGTGTAAAGAGGTGGGCAGGGGAGTAAAGGGCACCTTAACCTTACGAGTTTTTTTCCCTGCCGGGGTTTGTGGCCCCCCCCCAGGCCCCCTTAGAAGGGGGACGCCTGCCGGGTGCTGAGATGCGCCATAGTCCCGAGGGGACGGCAGCGTGATAGGCAGGTGGTGTAAACCCCTACCGAAAAAAACATTGGCCGAAAAAAAATGGCCGATGGCCCATGCTTTGAAGCGTTTGGTAAAATTTTGGGGTTTTCTTACCGATTTTTTAAAGAAAAGTTCTATTTTTGCAGAAAATTGACAAATATCGAAGTTAAAAGTATGATTCTTGAATTTTGTGCCACCAATTTCCTGTCGATTAAGGACGATCTGAAGCTGTCCTTTGTTGCCACACCCCTCAAGGAGTCTTTCACTGAGCCAAACGATTTGTTTGAACTCGCCGACACTGGCATTTCCTTGGTAAGGAGTGCCGCAATCTATGGCGCCAATGCGTCAGGCAAATCCAATGTGCTCAAGGCCTTTGCGTTCTACAAGCGTTTCATTACCGACTCGTTCAAGGATAGTCAGGTGGGTGAATCAATCGAAGTGGAGAACTTCCGCTTGAACGCCACTTCCATCGATGAGCCAACAGCATTGGAGGCCACCTTCATCGATGGCGAATACATCTATCGCTATGGCTTCGAGGTGGATAGCAAATCGGTGAAGGAGGAATGGCTCTACAGGCGCTTCTGCAAAAAACGGGCAAAAGAGGTGGAAGTGTTCTACCGCGAAGGCGACACCGCCACGGTACACCCCAAAAATCAACTGCTGCAGGAACTGGTCGGCAAAAAGATGGTGCGCAGCAACGCCCTGTTGCTTTCAACCGCCGCCCAGTTCAACGAAACCACAGCCGTCAGTGTGCTTCATTGGTTAGGCGATACACAGGTGCTTTTCTGCTCTGAGGACGAGGCCCTTTGGCAAAACGCCATCAAGCACCTCGACGACGAAACCCTCCGCGAACGCATCACGTCGTTTGCCAAGTATGCAGACCTTGGTATCGAGAATATCACGAAGCTCGGCAACCGTATTGTCAGCCGCCATCGCCAGTATGACGACGAAGGGCGTGAGGTGAACAATGTTTCTTTCGCCTTCAACCGCAACGAGTCGGAAGGCACCGTCAAATATTTCTCATTGGCATACCCCATCATCGATGCGTTGGACAATGGCAAGCGTGTGGTGATTGATGAACTCGATGCAAAGCTTCATCCCTTGCTTGTCAAGAAAATCATCGCTCTATTCAACGATGCCCAAACCAATCCCAAGGGAGCCCAACTACTGTTTACGGCTCACGACACCTACCTGCTCAGTGCCGGACTGTTCCGCAGAGACCAGGTTTGGTTTACCCAGAAAGACAGCTTCGGGGCTACGGAGCTATACTCCTTGGTAGAATACAAGGTGCGTAGCACTTCGCCTTTCGAGAAGGATTATCTTCTCGGCAAGTATGGTGCAACGCCCCTTATTGGCGAAATGGAATCCATCTTTAATTCCTCAAGGCAATGAGTAAGAAGCAAAAGAAAGACCATCGGAAATCCAATCTGTCACGTCGGATGGGCGTGAGGGTGATCAAGCAGTCGTTCCTCATTGTTTGCGAAGGGGAGAACACCGAACCTGACTATTTCAAGGCGTTCCGCATGACCGCGGCTACCATCAAGGCTGTCGGTCAGGCAATGAACACAGTGTCGTTGGTCAACAAAGCCATCAGCATTCGTGAGGCTGGAAGGGCAAAAAAGCATTCCTATGATCAATGTTGGGTGGTGTTCGATAAGGACGACTATCCCGACAACGATTTCAATCAAGCGATTCTGTTGGCCCAAAGCAACGGTTTTCGTGTGGCTTATAGTAACCAAGCCTTTGAATATTGGTTTCTCCTGCATTTCAACAGGTACATGGGAGCCATTCACCGCAACCAATATCCCGACATGCTGGCAAAGCTGATAGGGATGCCTTATAGTAAGATCCAAGGTTTTGGTGCGTTGATGTATCGGTTTCTTCTGAGCCGTCAGCAACAAGCCATCGACAATGCCGATGCAGTGCTGGCAGATGGTTCCCATGGGAATCCCGCCCGAGAAGAGTCGCCCACAACAGTCCAAAAACTGGTTGTTGAGCTTAACAAATACCTCTAACCGTCAATCCCTCAGCTTTTGGTTATCTTTCCAAAAACTAAAAGAAAACTGCTAAATTTGCAAAAATTTTGCAAATTCGCGAGTTATCTTTCCGAATTTTGGATTTTGACTTATCGTCAGTTCTCCATCTCTGAGGGAGATGCCTGTCAAGGTTTCGGGGCATACCATAGTCCCGAAGGGACGGCAGCGTGATAGGCAGGTGCTGTGAACCCCTGCCGAAAAAAACATTGGCATGGCGGTGTGAACCCCTGCCGAAAATGAAACCAAACAATCCGACGCTTGGAAGCGTCGGCTACTGAGGAAATATTTTTCGCCGGAACAGCGTTTCGTATCGAAATTCTTCGTAATTTCGTGGACTTTTTGAAAGCAACAGAGTTTAATCATCTAAAATTATAGGAATCATGCAAAACATCGATTGGGCAAACTTAACATTTGGTTATTATCCAACGAATTACAATGTCCGCTGCTATTATCGCAACGGCAAATGGGGCGAACTGGAAGTGACTTCCGAGACCTCCATCAACATTCACATGGCCGCCACCTGCCTGCACTACGGTCAGGAGGCTTTCGAAGGCCTGAAGGCTTTCCGTGGCAAGGACGGCAAGGTGCGCATCTTCCGTCTGGACGAGAACGGCAAGCGTTTGCAAAGCTCTTGCGACGGCATTATGATGGCCAAGCTGCCTTTGGAGAAGTTCGAGGAAGCTGTAATCAAGGCCGTGAAACTCAATTCTGAGTTCATCCCGCCTTATGAGACTGGTGCTTCTTTGTATATCCGTCCCCTGCTCATCGGCATGGGCGCCCAAGTGGGTGTGAAGCCTGCCAGCGAGTACCTCTTCGTGGTCTTCGTGACCCCTGTCGGCCCTTACTTCAAGGGCGGCTTCATGGCCAACCCCTACGTCATCACGCGCAAGTACGACCGTTCGGCCCCGCTCGGCACGGGTATCTACAAGGTGGGTGGCAACTACGCCGCTTCCCTGCGTGCCCACGTTGAGGCCTGCCACGGTGGCGAGTACGCCTGCGAGTTCTACCTCGACGCCAAGGAGAAGAAATACATCGACGAGGCTGGCGCTGCCAACTTCTTCGCCATCAAGGACAACACCTACATTACGCCGCAGAGCACCTCGATTTTGCCCAGCATCACCAACAAGAGCCTGATGCAGCTGGCCGAGACCCTTGGCATGAAGGTCGAGCGTCGCCCGATCGCCGAAGAGGAATTAGCCACCTTCGAAGAGGCTGGCGCTTGCGGCACTGCCGCCGTCATCAGCCCCATCTCGCGCATCGACGACCCCGAAACGGGCAAGTCGTACACCTTTGGCGACGGCAAGCCCGGCCCGTGGAGCCAGAAGCTGTACAACAAGCTGCGTGGCATCCAATACGGCACCGAGCCTGACGAATTCGGCTGGATCACCGTCGTCGAAGGACTTTAAATGGAATCTTTATCAGAAACAAGAAAAAAATGCGTCATTTTTGGCGCATTTTTTTGATTAATGTGTAATTTTGTAGCCTCAAAAAAGAATAATCGTCTAAAATTCAACACAATGAAAAAGTTTACTTTTGCCTTCATGGCTTTGCTGGTGTTTTCCTTCTCACTGAAGGCCCAGCAGTTTGTTTCGACGGAACCTGCCAACAGGAACGTCATCCTCGAAGAGTTTACGGGTCGTGGTTGCGGCTATTGCACTGACGGTCACCGTATTGCGAATGAACTCATGGCCGCCAATCCCGGAAGGCTTTGGGCCATCAATATCCACGCAGGTGGATATGCTTACACCACTTATCCCAACATGATTACCAACGACGGCAACACCATTCATGGCGGCTTCCAAATTAGCGGTTATCCTACGGGCGTGGTCAACCGCTCTACGGCTGCCGGACAAAGCAGAAGCGCTTGGGCTGGCATTGCCAACACACAGTTGGGCCAGGCAGCAGAATGCAATGTCGCTGGTATGGTAGTGATCAATCCCGAAACCCGTGTCGCTTCCATCACCGTCGAGGTGTATTACACGGGTAACAGCATCGTTGACCAAAACTACTTGACGGTGGCCATGTTGCAGGACAGCATCCTCGGCACACAAGCCGACTACGGCAACTACAACCCCGACCAGTGGCTCAACGGCCAGTACGTGCACATGCACATCCTTCGCGATGTCGTCAGCGAAAGCGCTTGGGGTGATCCGATCAGCCCGACCACACAAGGCACTCTGATTACACAAACCTATGAGTATCAGATTCCTGAGATTATCGGCTCGCCCAACGGTGTCGAGGTCGATCTCGACAACATCTTCTTCCTCGCTTGGGTTTCCGAGCAGCAACAGGGCCAAGCCGTCCGTCCCATCCTGACGGGTTGCAAACTCGACATGGTTCAAGGTGTTGACGAACCGATTTATCCCAGCATCAAAGGCGTCAGCCAAGTTGGAGGAGTCACTTGCACCCATTCCAAGGACATTGACGTGAACATCCAGAACATCGGAACGGAGACCTTGACTAGCATGACGCTTGAGGTTGAGGTTGAAGGTCAGACCCAAACCGTCAGCTGGGAAGGCGAGTTGCCCCAGTTTGGCTTGGAAAAGATAGGCACTACCGTTGAGGTTCCTTTTGGCACCTATCCTGTCCATGTCACGATTACGGAGGCCAATGGCGAGCCTTTGGATAAGGAAGCGACCGGAATGGTTGAATGCCTTGAATGGCAAGACTTTGAAATCGAGGGAGAAGAAGAGCAACTGAAGCTTGAACTGATGCAGGACAAGTTCGGCAACCAAATCACTTGGGAGTTCACCACTTCCGACGGTACGGTGTTGGCTTCCGGTGGCCCTTACACCATGTTGATGGGCGGCACAGCCACACAGATTCACCTTGAATATGTTACCGTTCCGGTGGACGAATGCGTGAAATTCACTATCCGTGACAGCGGCAACAACGGCATTTGCTGTTCCTACGGCCACGGCTATTACATCGTTTACGACAGCAATGACAACGTGCTGTTTGGCAACCAAGACAATGGCGACTTTGGCATCGAAGCTTCTTGCTTGGTCTCCGTCAAAGGGCCTGAGGCTCAGGTTGAAGTCGGTGAAACGGAGGTCAGCAACGTGGATTACTCCCATGCCGAATTCATCGCGCCCTTGACCTACGATGGCTATCCTGACGAAGTGGGGTTCAGCTATAGGAAGGTGACCAGCTCCACAGAGACTACGGTGGTGGGCTTCCTCAACGAATTCAGGAAGATTCTCGCCATGGTTGACGACCTCGAGCACTCCACCATATATATGGTGAAGGCTTATGTGGTTGTCAACGGGCAGACTTACTATGGTCCCGAGACGACCTTCCAGACTTGGATGTGGGGAGTTGACGAGCTCGAACAAACGTTGAAACTCTATCCCAACCCGACTTCGAATGTGCTGAACATCGAAGGCAAGGCCATAAGTGGTGTTGAAGTTTACAATACTGTAGGTCAATGCGTTATGGTTCAACAAGTCAATGGGGATGCCGCCCAAATCAGCACTGAAAGCCTGAACAACGGCATCTACTTCGTCCGCATCCACGCCAACGACGGCACGGTGCTCAACCGCACTTTCTCAGTGACCAAATAAGGTTCTCTGATTTAGACGAAAAAAGCCATCTCGATTGAGGTGGCTTTTTTTCTTGTCATCGCTTTGCGCCTCCCTCTTTCAAGGGGATGCCCCAAGGGCGGGGGATTCAAACTCTACCCAAGTCCGAAGGGCGAGGGGATTAAACCAACCCTTGTTCTTTTAATAGCAAACTCATCTGTTCCTGCAATTTCTTCGCTTCTTCGCCCGCCCGAACGGCAAAGTCGCTGCCATTGGAGGCATAGATGATGCCACGCGACGAGTTGACGAGCAAGCCACATTCGTCGTTCAAGCCGTTGTGGGCCACGGCCTGAAGGTCGCCGCCTTGTGCGCCTACGCCCGGCACGAGGAAGAAATAGTCGGGCAACATCTTGCGGATTTCGCCCAATTCCTCGGGATGCGTCGCACCTACCACAAACATCATCTGCTCCGAGGTGGCCCAAGTGGTGGCCGTTTGCAGCACTTGCTGGTGCAGCATCCGTTCACCAACATTTAGGTATTGGAAGTCCTGCGAGCCTTTGTTGGAGGTCAAAGCGAGCAGCACGACCCATTTGCCCTCGAAGTTGAGGAACGGCTCCACCGAATCCTTGCCCATGTAGGGTGCCACGGTCAGGGCATCGGCTTTCAAGGTGTTGAAGAAGGCCTTGGCGTAGTTGGCCGAGGTGTTGCCGATGTCGCCGCGCTTGGCGTCGGCGATGATGAAGATGTCAGGGTGGTTGTTGTGGATGTATTGGATGGTGCGCTCCAAGCTCTGCCAGCCTTTGCTGCCACACACTTCGTAGAAGGCCGTGTTGGGTTTGTAGGCCACGGCAAACTCGGCAGTCTTGTTGATAATCTGCTTGTTGAATTCAAAAACGGGGTCGTCCATGGCCAACAAATCCTGAGGGATCTTGTTGATGTCGGTGTCGAGCCCGACGCAAAGGAACGACTGCTTTTTCTTGATTTGTTCGTATAACTGTTTTTTGTTCATAACTGGTGTTTTTTATCACAAAACCTGCAAAACCAGCAAAACTCGTTTTCTTGCTGGGGAAAGCTCGCCAACCGGCGGCTTTCCTGCGACGGCACGGTTGTGCCAGTCGCTATTGCTTCTATTATTGTTTTGTAAGTTTTGTTTGTTTTGTGACATTATGATTCAATATTTTCTTTCAGTCTCTCAGCGTTTTCCGCCATTTGCAGGCGGTTGATGATTTCCTCCAAGTCGCCATCCATGACGGCGGCGAGATTGTAGACGGTCAAACCCTCAACGCGGTGGTCGGTGACACGGCCTTGGGGATAGTTGTAGGTGCGGATCTTCGCCGAGCGGTCGCCGGTCGAGACCATGGTCTTGCGCTTGGCGGAGATGTCGCTGATGTATTTCTGGTATTCCATGTCGTAGATGCGCGTGCGCAGTCGGGCCAAGGCGCGTTCGCGGTTCTTGGGTTGGTCGCGGGTCTCGGTGCACTCGATAAGGATTTCCTGCATCTCGCCCGTGTTGGGGTTCTTCCACATATAACGCAGGCGCACGCCCGACTCCACTTTGTTCACGTTCTGTCCGCCAGCGCCACTGGAGCGGAAGGTGTCCCATTTGATTTCGCCCTCGTTGATTTCCACATCGAACTCTTCGGCTTCGGGCAGCACGGCCACCGATGCGGCGGAGGTGTGAATGCGGCCTTGCGTCTCGGTCTTGGGCACACGTTGCACGCGGTGCACACCCGACTCAAACTTGAGGATACCGTAGCAGCCGTTGCCCGTCACGGTGAAGTCGATTTCCTTGTAGCCGCCGCTGGCACCCTCGCTGACGGAGGTCACTTCCACCTTCCAGCCCTTGTTTTCGCAGAATTTGGTGTACATACGGAAGAGGTCGCCGGCAAAGAGGCAGGCCTCGTCGCCGCCCGTGCCGGCACGGATTTCCATGATGGCGTTCTTCGAGTCCTGAGGGTCTTTCGGAATCATCATCACGCGGATGTCCTGTTCCAGCTGCTCGATGCGCGTTTGGGCGGTGTCCCATTCCTCTTGGGCCATCTTGCGCATTTCTTCGTCCTTTTCGGTGGCGAGGATTTCCTTGGCTTCTTCCACGTTGGCTTTCAGGGTCTTGTATTGCTTGAAGGCCATGACGATAGGCTCCAAGTCCTTGTAGTCCTTGTTGAGCTTCACGAACTTCTTCATGTCGGAAGCCACGGCGGGGTCGGCGAGCTGTTCGCCCATTTCCTCCCAGCGGTGCTTTATCGTTTCGAGTTTTGAGGTGATGTCCACAATACAGTATTTGATGGGCAAAGGTACGAAATAATTTGATATGGACATTTTTCGCAAAAGCATATTATTTTCCGGAAAAAGTTGTAGTTTTGCAGCAAAATAACATCGATCATGGCATATTTAGTTGAACAGATTGCAAACCAGCTTTTAATCAATGCTGCGGATTCCGGAGAGCTGATGACGAACATGAAGCTTCAGAAGATGCTGTATTATCAACAAGGGTTTCATTTGGCTTACTTTGACACCCCGCTTTTCAATGACGATATTGAGGCTTGGATGTATGGTCCTGTAGTTCCATCAATGTATGAGAAATACAAGGAGTTTGGCCGCAATGGCATTGAGCCTGACCGTTCCATTGATTTTTCTTTTGATGAAAGAAAGGAACAGGCTCTTTTTGAAGAAGTTTGCAAGGTGTATGGTGCTTTTTCTGCCATCGGCCTCATGAATATGACACATGACGAAATGCCATGGAAAACAACGCCTGTTGGAGAAGGTACTGGACACGTCATTTCCAAAGATAAAATGCGGTTGTTTTTCAAGGAAAGGCTCAAGGATTGAGGGAAAATGGGCAAAGGGAAGAAACAAAACACGGCAGACGAAGGTCTCTAGTTCATAAAAAATGCCATTGAGACAAAGGTCATAAGCCGTTCAGAGATAGAGACGCTATCCAAGATTGATTACCCTCTTTTTTCTTTTCGTTATTTCAAGGATGTTTCGGTTTGCGATTGTAGCGACCATAAGTTTTTTGTTGATTTTCTGAATCGTTTGCAAAAGCTTTCTGAACTTGGATGGAACGAAATTCGCAAATCACACAATCATTCCTTTGGCATGGAGCCAATACCGAAGAGCCAAATCAAGCATAATGGATTGCTTCCTGCGTTTGTCACCCGCGAAGTTGATTTGCATGTTTTTCGTGCGGTCGGCGACAATCGCGTAATGGTTGGTCTACAGGAAGGGAAGATTTACTATGTGTTTTTTGTTGAAGCGAGATTTGGCGATGTTTCACCGCATTAAGTACAAAATTATTCTAATATGCCAATCAGGTAATTCTCCTCATCAACGAAAAGTACCGTTTCCTCATCAACCAAATACACTTTCTTGAAATCGTCTGGCAGGTGAAGTGTCCAAATGCGGGCCCCAGTGTTGTCAATGAGGCTCAATTTGCTCTTTGACTGGAGGTAATGCAACAACAGATAATCAGATGATTCCGTTTGCAAAGCGTCCGCAAGGATATAATCTGCTTCAGCAATACCATGTTTCAGGTCGAAATGGGCGTTTTCGTTGGAGAAAGGCAGTTTGAGGATACGACCGCTTTCGTAGTTGGCGATGACGGGTGCCGCGTTGAAATAGGCGTGTTCCTTATCCACTTTAATCAGGCACAAACTTGTTCCAAGCTGGTGTTTTTCGTTGAAATCGGGAATGAAAGCATTGTCAACCAGTGACTTGAATCGGATTTCGCCGCTTGTTTTCTCCATTTTGCATAGAATGTGTTTTTCGCTTTCTTCCTTTTGAGAAATGCCCAAGACGATGTCGTCCCATTCGTTGATTTGAAACACACAATGTGCGTATGCATTGACTATGAACCCATCGAAACGTAATGAGTCGCGAAATCGTAAAGGATAGGTTCTCTGGATGTTAAGTTGGTCGTCCAAACCGATGATGGCACTTTCGTTGAGAACCCTGACCGCCGAGTCTTGCTTTTTTTCATTGAAATAGGTCTCGATGTGGTTGAGGTTGACAAGCAGGAAAAGCGTGTCGTGGAAGACGCAGCCATTGTCGATCTTGACTTTCCCGAAGTCGGGAATGTAGGGCGCGATTTCCGAGGCATAACGGCTTACGTTCTGCCAAGTCTTTTCGTCGCCGAAAATGCCTTGATACAGTGTTGGGAAGTCAGTTTCCGAAAAATCTTGGGTCTTCATAAAGTTGAATTCCGAATCGAGAAGATGAAGCTCATTATAAGTGAAATCCATGAAAAGGTAGTTGTTTTTCAGTGAGATACATCTACAGTCTTCAGATAAAACCATATCATCGGGCAATTGGGCGAGACTTTGTCCGAGGCTATGCCGTTTCGATAACCTATTAATAAAAGGTATCCATTTTTCAAACTGGCCAAGGTTGGCATCGAAAAGCAAGGTGTCGTTTCGGTAGTAATGAAGCCATGGAAACGTGTTGTGCGAGTAGGCTTGAAACAGCGAGTCGTCGCAAACGAGGTCGAAGTCGCGCGTGATGTGGAGGAACTTGTCGGTGAACTTCTGCGCTTCTTTGGCACTGCTTTGTTGGAACACCAAGTGGAGCGGGATGCTCTCGCTGATGCTGTCGAGCATTCGGTACTGGTTGTAGCAGTTGGGACAAAGGTTGGTGTTAGCAGTGACAAAGATTTCTTCGTTCTGTGCCGTGCATGAAATCGTCGTGGTGACGAGCAAAAGTGCCAATAGGCCATTTCTGATGTTTTGCATGATTGTGTTGTTTGGTTTGCCTGCAAAATTGGCAATAAAACGGCGCAACAAGTTGGAAGGATATTGGAAACTTGCTGGAAAATGGTTTTGGAATGGTTTTGTATTTACCTGACAATCAATTTATTGAAATTTCATTGGACTGTGATATCGGAAAAAAGCTGGAATTTGGTTTCCTGTGACCGCAAAAAAGGCGTTCCAATGTGACAAAACCTTTATTTTTGCAAAACGAAAGGAGGCATTATGCTTGATACCATACCAAAACAGATGATTTATCATTTGGAGAGCCCTATTGAAAGCTTTTCGGTTTCGACAGACAGCAGTAATGGTGCAACAGCTTATCGCTTGACACTTGAAAAGAGGGAGACCAATTCTCAATCAACTATGGCATGGAAAAGCATGTTTTTCGGCTTGTTGATAGTCGTATTGGCTGTTGCATTTTGGTTTTGGCTTCGTAAGAAATCAGCTAAAAACCAAACCATTACGGCAAGCGAAAGCCAAGAGAATGCTTTGCGGAATGAGTTGCTCCGACAGTCGGATGCATATAAGGCATTTGTTCGGAAAGGTTATTTCTCGGTGAGTCGGAAAACCTCGCTTGAAGCAGTGAAAGAGCAGGAAATCAATGCATTGTGCGAGGTTGTTGCAAACACTTTCACATCATTTTCCGACAAGCTTCACGAAAAGGAAATGCCAGAGAAGGATTTCCAGTTCTGTTGTTTGGTGAAATCCGGATTGACGACCTTTGAATTGGCCGAAATCTATTGCGTTTCCGAAAGCGCCATTTTCAAGCGGAAACAGAAACTTAAGGAGAAGTTGGGCTATAAAACAGAAGCCAGAACTTTAGATGCAATAGTTCTGGTTTTGTAGATCAAACGTCTGTCAATCAATGTGCTGACGAAGTAGTCAACCGAAGGCATTGGTTATTATTCGGCTGGGGTTGTAAAACTAATGTCCTTGCCAAAGACGACCGAATTTTGATCGAGAAAGGCGAAAGCCCTAAAATGGTATTCAGTTTCTTGCTCCAGACCAACAAGCATGTACTCAAAGGGTCTCGGAAGTGATACATCAGGATGGTCATAGTTCGTTTTATAAACGCAAGCGACCATGTGTGACATGTCGGGATTAGGCTCTTCACCTAAACAATAGCCGTAAGCCCAAAGTTCATTAATGTTTTTGTCCAGCGATTTGATGGTGCCGGTAATCTTTGCGTAATGCGCCTGTACTTCTTCGGGCTGGTTGGTTTTGATGGTGACTTTTTCGCCGTTTTTGTTGCAACCTGCAAAACCTAAACAGAGCAAAAAGCCCATTAAGACTAAAAACTTTGATTTGTTCATGATGTTTATGATTTGTAGGTTGTTTAATACTCAAACATTCCAAACTCACTTCTTATCGTTAACTGCTTCTTCTCCGAAGCCTCCACATGACCAATAATCTGGCTATCAATATTGAACTCCTTGGCGATGGCAATCATCTTAGTTTTTTACCCATTTCCCGCATTGAGCAGAATTTGAATTGTATGCTTTCCAGAAATAGATTCCAGATGGCCAACTTTCGGTGTTGATGCGAATTGCAGTTTCAGATACGGATTGACTGAATATTTGAAGGCCCGTCATGTCATAAACTATGACATGCGTAAAAGGAGTGTCGGCTTGAATAGTAAACTGGTTCGTTCCTGGATTAGGAAAAATGGTAGTCTGGTTGGTAGTGTATAATTCTGATGTGCTGTTGGTGCTTATGTATCTTGCTCGAAATGATTGGATATAGTCGCAAAGGATAGACACTCCATCATTATAACTGACAATGGTTTTTGTATTGTAGTCACTATCAACCCATTCACCGTCAACATAATCTTTCCATTTTGCTTCTGTGAAATTCCCCGAACCGTCAAATGAATATTCGCAAGCTGTAAAGTCAACCCATTCCTCGTTTTGCCATTTTTGTGTACTATCTATTACAAGGCGACCGTTTGAAATAAAATTGGTCGCACGGTATCTGTTTATCCATTCGTTGTCCCATGACTGGGAAATAATGTATGCTCTTTCTTCTTCAGGATGGTATTCGTATGTTTGTTTTTCATAATTGTACCAATTTTGTTCTGAAGAATTCCAGATCTGATGAATCATGTCTGATATCTTGCCGTTTACATAACTAAATTGGTACCAATCAATGTCAGTCCATCCTGATGAAGGAAGCCATCTTTGATAGTATTCGGAGGTCAAATTGTCATTTTCATATTCGTATAGAAAGCGGGAATAATAACGACCTTGGTCGGGCCAATAGATAGCTTCTCTCAACAAGTGGCCATCTTCATCATATTCATATTGAAACTCTTTATGGCTATCCTCATAACCTTCTCCTGCCCAATTCGTTTGGAGTATTACAGACACCCTGTCCTGATTGTCGTATGTGTATTCTTTGATGGTATAATACTGCCATTGCCCATTAGGTTTTTGTACCTCACTTCTATAACTTGTCAGTCGGCCATCCTCATCATAGTCAAATGAATATCGATATGATTGCCGCCATTGATTGTAGTCCTGAATATATGCATATTGCATTATCTGATAGACATTACCATCAGGAAGATAAGTGAAGATGTATTTGTAATTGAGAAGATAATGGTATCCACCAGAACCGTTATACCATTCACTCCAATATAGCGTGTCCAATAGATAATTTGAGTTGCAATGGTGACCTTCATAGTAAGAACTTTCGGGAAAGAAAGCGTTAATGAACGTTTGTCCGTCTGTAGTTTGTGCGTCTGAAATGCCATGAAACAGGCAAACTAAAACTAATGATAAAATAAGAATTTTTTTCATGATGGTTATAATTTTGATGGTTTTAATACTCAAACGTTCCAAACTCACTCTTAATTGTCAATCTCTTTTGCTCGGATGCCTCCACATGGCCAATAATCTGGCTGTCGATATTGAATTCTTTTGCGATGGCAATCATCTCGTTGGCGGCCTTTTCGTTGGTGTAGATTTCGAGGCGATGGCCCATGTTGAAGACCTTGTACATCTCGTGCCAGTCGGTGCCCGAGGTGGCTTGGATCATCTTGAACAAGGGCGGCAAAGCCAACATGTTGTCTTTCACGATGTGCAGTTTGTCAACGAAGTGCAACACCTTGGTCTGGGCACCGCCGCTGCAATGGATGATGCCGTGGATTTGCTTGCGGAACTCCTTCAGTATCGGAATCATCAGCGGGGCGTAGGTGCGGGTGGGCGAGAGGATGAGCTTGCCCACATCAACGCCTGGGACTTCGGTCGGGTCAGTGAGTTTGTGCGGACCGGAATAAACCAAATCTTCAGGGATGCTATGGTCGTAGCTCTCGTCGTATTTCTCTGCCAAATAATGGTTCAGCATGTCGTGGCGGGCCGAGGTGAGGCCGTTGCTGCCCATGCCACCGTTGTAGTTGTCCTCGTAAGTGGCTTGTCCGTAAGAGGCGAAGGCCACGATGACATCGCCGGGTTGGAGGTTGTTCTCAATCACTTCATCACGTCTGATGCGTGTCGTCACGGTGCTGTCGACGATGACGGTGCGTACCAAGTCGCCCACGTCGGCGGTTTCGCCACCAGTGAGGTAAATGCCGATGCCGAGCTTGCGCAGCTTCTCCAAGAAGTGCTCCGTGCCGTTAATCAAAGCCGAAATCACCTCGCCCGGAATCAGGCTCTTGTTGCGCCCGATGGTGGAGGAAAGGAGCATGTTGTTGGTCGCGCCCACGCAGATGAGGTCGTCGGTGTTCATCACTACGGCGTCTTGCGCCACGCCTTCCCACACGCTCATGTCGCCAGTCTCTTTCCAATAGAGGTAGGCGAGCGACGATTTGGTTCCTGCGCCGTCGGCGTGCATGATGTTGCAATAGAGCGGGTCGCCCCCGAGTATGTCGGGGATGATTTTGCAGAACGCATTGGGATACAAGCCCTTGTCAAGGTTCTTGATGGCGTTGTGGATGTCTTCTTTTTCGGCAGAGACGCCGCGCAAGCTATAGCGTTGGTTGTCCATATTTCATTGTTTAACTATGACCGCTGACCATGACTATGACTGCTATAACGGGATAGGAAAGCTATTCCATTTGTAAAAGCAGTCATGGTCATGGTCAATAGTCTTGGTTCTTTATTTGAACTTTAATTTCTTTTCTTTCGTGTCGAACTCGAAGTTGCCGAGTTGCTTCATGTTCTTCTGTCCGATGACCCATTGCTCGACCATGCGGCTGACGACTTTGCACTCCACATTGTAGAGCGAGCGTCCGGCGATTCTCACTTCCTTGATGACGATGATGGCACCATTGGCGATGCCGTCGGTGGTGAGGATCTTGTCCACATCGCCTTGGAAGTCGTCGGCGGTGAGGCGACCGTCTTTCAGCAGCTGCAAAGCTCGGCTTTCGCTGACGCAGAAGTCGGCGTTTTGGCTGTAGGTGAAAGGCTCGCTGTAGCCATCAACCATGCCGAAGAAGGTGAAGTAGCCTTTATTGGTTACCGTGAACATCTCGGTTTGGTCTTCCTGCGGGTTGATGGCGATATTGACGGTGCCGCCTTCTTTGATTTCGGTGCGTGGCACGAAGTCTTTGCTCAGGATGCGGAATTCGGTGCGGCGGTTCATCTGGTGGGCAGCTTCCTTGATTTCGGTGGCAGGCAGCGAGTTGATGAATTCTTCGGTCAGTCTGGTCCCGGCCTTGAAGGTATAGCCCTTTACGGTAATGTCGTTCACGATGGTGCGCGGCACCCTTTCGCCATAGCCTTTTGCAGTAAGGCGTAGCGGGTCGATGCCTCTGATAATCAAGTAATCGACAACGCTTTGGGCGCGTTTTTGCGACAGGATGTCGTTGTGCTCGTCGGTGTCGCGGGCATCGGTGTGCGAAGCCAACTCAATGGTGATGGTCGGGTTGATTTGCAGGGTCTCGATGAGGCCTTGCAGCGAGTCTTCAAACTGGGGCTTCAGGTCCCACTTGCCTAAGTCGTAAAGGATGTCGGGCAGCATGATGGGCTCTTGCGGGATGGGATCGAGGTCGAATTCCTTCTCGAAGTCCTTGCTGAACTCCAAGCCGATAGTTGTCTCTTGTGCGCTGAGCGTGAAGTAGTTGTCCTTGTCGATGGTGATGTCGTAGGTCGTGTTCTTGTTCATCTGGCTCTCGCTGAAGTTGAAGTACCCCTTGTCGTTGGTGCGGGTCGAGAGGCTTGAGCCGTCGCTACCCACCATGCGGACGTTGGCGTTGCTCACGAACTGCTTGGTCTTGGCATCCTTGACGGTGCCAGAAAGGGTGAAGTGTATGGTCGGTTCCTCGAAGTAGTAGATGTTGTCTATGCCGCGCGTGTTGCCTCGGCTCGACGAGATGAAACCGCATTCCTGCGTTGGGTGGAACATGATGGCAAAGTCGTCGCCGACGGAGTTGATGGGGTATTTCAGGTTTCGTGGCTCGCCCCAGTTGCCGGCGGTGTCCATTGTGCTGACAAAGATGTCGAGGCCGCCCATGCCGCCGTGACCATCGGAGGCGAAGTAGAGCATCGTATCATAACGCAGGAACGGAAAGACCTCATTGCCTGCCGTGTTGATTCTCTCCCCGAGGTTGAACGGACGTTTGAAAGCCTCAGTGGCGTTGTCGCGCATGGCCACCCAAATGTCGTTCCCACCAAATCCGCCTTTGCGTTCGGCGGCGAAATATATGATGAGCTCGTCGCTCGAAAGGGTGGGGTGTCCTACGATGTCAAGCGTGTCAACTCCAGCAATTTCGACAGGTCGAGCCTCGGAGAAGGCGCCGCCACTCTTGCCGGCCACCATGATTTGGCATCCGTTCTTGCGGTGGGCTCCGTTTTGGCATCGGGTGAAGTACATCTTGGTGTATTTTGCGTTCATGAAGGGCGTGCCTTCGCTGGCCTCGGTATTGACGTTCTCGTTCTCGTCGGCAAGCACGGGCGTACTCCATTCGCCCTTGCGGTCTTGCTTCGAGGTGAAGAAGTCGGCAAACTCCTGCCCGGTGATGCCGTCTTTTTCCTTGCCCGTGGCGGCGTCGCGGGTGGAGGTGAAGATGATCTCATTGAAGTTGTTGTTGATCCAGCAGGCACCGAAGTCGGAGTCTTTGGTTGAGTTCACCTTTTTCAGTTCTGTAAGTTGGTATCTTGAAGGGTTTTCAATCCAATCGGCGATTAGTGCCGTGGTTTCTGCACCGAGTGGACCTCGTGGGTCATCGGGAACCGTTTCGGCATATTTTTCGTACATTTCGATGGCATCATTGTATTTCTCATTCATCTTGTAGGTCTCGGCCAAGTATAGATAGATCTCGGGATGTGTGTTGGGATAGTCCGTTTTCAATAGGCGTTTGTAGTATGGCTCGGCGCGTTTGGTGAGGCCGATAAGTCGGTAGCATTCACCCATTTGGAAGCTTATTCGGTTGCGTTCGTCTTTCTTGTTTCGTCGCACCCTGCGGTAGGCTTTCTTGTAGCGGTCGGCGGCCTCGGTGTATTGCTTGCGCCCGAAGGCCAAGTCGGCGTTCTTGGCAGGGTTTCTTCTCTGTGCGTAAAGGTCGCTGCTCATGAAGATGAACAGTGCCGACATGATAATAAGGAGGTATCTTTTCATAGACGTAAATTCTCTTTTTGCAAACGCGGAAATGGCGTTTTTATTATCGGGCAAAAGTACAACATTTCGGGGAATCTGATAATTGATTGCACAAAAAAATCCCGCCGTCTCCAGCGGGATTCTTTGCAAGCAGTTTAGAAGGTTAATGATGGATTATTTCTTCTTTTTGCTGTCGGCAGCTTCCTCGATTTCCTTGTCTTTCTTGTCGCCCTTCATCAAGACGTAGGCGAAAGGCGAGGAGAGGAACACTGACGAGAACGTACCGGCCAAAACACCGACCAACAGGGCGAAGATGAAGCCACGGATGGTGTCGCCGCCGAAGATGAAGATGGCGAGCAACACGACCAAGGTCGAACCCGAGGTGTTGAATGAACGGGTCAAGGTGCTGTTCACGGCGTTCACCATGTTCTCCTTCCACGAGGCTTTCGGGTGCAGGTTGACGTTTTCACGGATACGGTCGAAGATAACCACCGTGGCGTTGATGGAGTAACCGATGACGGTCAGCACGGCGGCGATGAAGCTTTGGTCAACCTCCATGGTGAAGGGCAACACGTTGTAGAACAGCGAGTACATACCCAACACGATGATGGTGTCTTGAGCCAAGGCCATGAGTGAGGCCACACCATATTGCCACTTCTTGAATCGGATGGCGATATAGACGAACATCAGGGCCAATGCCACGATGACGGCGATGATGGACTTGCGGGTCACGTCGCTGGCGATGGTGGCTCCCACCTTTTGCGTACTCAGGATACCCACGGTTTCGTCCTCAGAAGAGAATTGCTCCATGGTGAGGTTGTTGCTGTAAAGCCCCTTCAAGCCGTCGTAGAGGATGACTTGGATGACGGAGTCCACTTCAGGGCTGTCGTTCTTGATCAAGAACTTGGTCGTAATCTTTACCTGACCATTGGTACCGTAGGTCTTCACCTCTGGTGTAGTCCAGTCTTCCACTTCTTGGTTTTCTCTCATTTCGAGAGCCTTATGGATGGCGTTCTTGTCGATATTGAGGTCGGTCAAGGCTTCGCGCACGGTTTCGACTTTCATGTTCGGATTGTCGAACTGGACCACATAGTTGCGGCCACCCGTGAAGTCGATGCCGAGGTTCAAGCGACGGATGCCGAGCGAACCCAAGCTGACCACGAGGAAGCAAATGCAGATGATGAACGAGGTCTTGCGAATGCCAATGAAGTCGTAGTGCTTGTCCTGCAAGAAGTTGCGGGTCATGTTGGTCGAGAAGGTGATTCCTCTTTCCTTGCTCAGCATACGTTCGAAGATCAAACGGCTGATGAAGATAGAGGTAGCCAAGGAAGTAAGGATACCGATGCAGAGGGTGACGGCGAAGCTGTGGACAGGGCCGGTACCCAAGATGATGAGGATGACACCCGTGATCAAGGTGGTGACGTTACCATCGATGATGGCGGAATAGGCGTTCTTGTAACCGTCTTCGATGGCGAGCTTCAAGCCCTTGCCAGCCTTCACTTCTTCCTTGACACGCTCGAAGATAATCACGTTGGAGTCCACTGCCATACCTAATGTAAGAACGATACCGGCAATACCAGGCAAGGTCAACACCGAGCCGAGGCAAGCCAGCACGCCGAACAGGAAGAATACGTTGACCAACAGGGCGATATCTGCTACGATACCGGACTTGTTGTAGAAGAACACCATATAGACCAGCACGAGGATGAAGGCGAACACCATACTCCACATGCCTTTTTGTACGGCTTCCTTACCGAGCGAAGGACCGACAACCTGTTCCTCGAGGATTCTGGCTGGAGCGGGCAACTTACCAGCTTTCAGGATATTGGCCAGGTCTTGCGCCTCTTCAATGGTCATGCCGCCGCCGGAAATCTGCGAGCGACCGCCGCTGATTTCCTGGTTCACGACGGGATAGCTGTAAACATAGTCATCGAGGACGATGGCCACTTGTCTGCCTATGTTCTCGCCTGTGAGGCGCTTCCATGCCTTGGCACCCTCGGCGTTCATTTGGATGGTGACTTCCACTTGGTTGCCTTGGCCGTAGTCCTGACGGGCATCGGTGATGACTTCGCCTCCGAGGGCGCACTTGTTGTCGCGCGACATCTTAAGGGCAACAAGTTCGAGGAACTCCATTTCGCCTTGCGTGATTTCGGGCTTCACGGTCCACGCAAACTTCAGGTTGCGTGGGAAGAGGCTTCTCGTCTCGGCCAGCATTTGGTTGATGACAGCGGTGTCCTTCACTTGTGCGATACCCACGCGGGCGGTCTCACCAGCCACCACTTGGCCGACTTCGTTCTGATAATAGGAAGGTTGCAGGTAGGTGAACAACGGATTGTTTTCCTGGAACTTGTTCATTTCCTCTTCTTCCGTAAGGTTTTCTTCTTCGGTGTTTTGGGCAAGCTGTTCTTCCAAACTGGCGCTCGAAGCGCTGTCGGCGGCAGGGGCTTCGGTCACTTCGCCTTCGGCTGTAGGAGCGGCTTCTTGCTCGTTTTCAGCGGCTTCATCAGGGGATTCCGGGCTTTCCATGGCGTTCTTGGCCTTTCTGGTCTCGGCCAACTTGCTATTGGCTTCGGCGAAATACTGCTGGATTTCGGAGAAATTGTATGTCTCCCAGAATTCAAGCTGAGCCGTGCCTTGAAGGAGTTTGCGAACACGCTTCGGATCCTTGATGCCAGGCAACTCGACAAGGATGCGTCCCGAGTTCTCCAGCTTCTGGATGTTGGGCTGGGCCACGCCGAAACGGTCGATACGGGTTCTCAGGATCTGGTAGGAACGGCTGATTGCGCCGTCGCACTCGCTCCTCAACACTTTCAGCACATCATTGTTGCTTGAGTTGACGGTGATGCCCTTGTCCTTGAACTCATACAGGAAAATGGAAGCAAGTCTGGCGTTGGGGTCCACTTCTTCGAAAGCCTCACCGAACAAGGTCACGAAGTCGCCTTCGCTCTTCTCTTGACGCTCGGTGGCCAATTGCATGGCTTGAACGAAAGTGGGATCCTGCGAATTGCCCGCCAAGGCATTGACGATGTCTTTCACAGAGACTTCGAGGGTGACGTTCATACCGCCCTTCAAGTCCAAGCCCAAGTTGATTTCTCTTTCTTTTGCGTCACGATAGGTGTACTTTTTCACCAACAGGTTGTACACGTTCACGTTACTGACGGAGTCAAGGAAGTAAGTCTCTTTCTGGCTCTTGATGAGATTGTACTGTAACTCGTCTCCGTTGGCAAGTTTGTTGGCTTCCGCTTCGGCATACTTCACGGCTTTCTTTTCCACCCTTGTGGTCACCAAGGTGAAGGACAGCTGGTAAAGGAAGATCAGGCCGAAAATAATGGCCAACGCTTTGATTGCTCCTTTGTTTTGCATTGTAAAACTGATTTAATTATTTGACTTTTAATTTGTTGATTATTTCAATTAGGCATAATTCGCTCATTTGAGCCTGCAAAAATAAGAAATATTTCTATTTATATTTCAACCACTTGAAAATTTCCTTATAAGAAAGTTTTTTTCCGTACATGAGAATGCCTGTGCGATAAATCTTTGCTGCAACCCAAGTCATCAGGACGAAGGTGCCGGCCAAAATGAGGACCGAAACCACGATTTGCCATATCGGAACGCCAAACGGAATCCTGACCATCATTGAGATGGGCGAGGTGAACGGAATCATTGACAACCAAACAGATAGGTTGCCATCTGGGTTGTTGATGATGTAGAACGATGAGATGATGGCAATTATCAGCGGTACGGTGATGGGAAGCGTAAACTGTTGAGAATCCGTGTTGTTGTCCACCAACGACCCGATGGCTGCGTAGAGGGTCGCGTAGAGCAGGTAACCTAAGATGAAGAAAATCAGGAAACTAATGATAATGGTGCCGAAGTCGATGGACTGGGCGATTTGGACGATGTTTTGCACGCTTTCGTTGCTCATGGCATCGGTGGCGGCGATATCTTGGCTCATCACGGTACCCGTCGGCAAGGCCTTCGGGCCGCCGATGCCGATGAAGGCCGAGAAGCCCAAGTAGATCACGCCAGTCAGCATAATCCAGAGCAGGAATTGGGTGAGAGCCACCAACGACACTCCGATGACCTTGCCCATCATCAGTTGGAAGGGCTTCACCGAACTGATGATGACTTCGATGATGCGATTTGTTTTTTCTTCGGCCACGCCGTTCATCACTTGTCCGCCAAAGAAGATGATGAACATATAGACGAGCATGGCGAGGACGATGCCGAGAGCGAACTGCACTTGCGTAAAGGTCTCTTTTTCGTTGCCTTTCTCGTCCATGCGCATGACTTGCAGGTTGACGTTGGTCTTGACCGCGCTGACAATTTCGGGGTCAACACCTTGGGCCATCAGCTTCTGGTCCTCGATTTCCTTCTGCATCACGCTGTTGATGTAGGTCTCCATTTCCATCGGTACTTGCCGCAGGCTGTAGATCACGCCGTTAGAGGGGATGTTGAGCTGGGTGGGCGGCACATAGAGAGCCATGTCGAACAATCCGTCTTTCACCATTTCCTTGACCGAGTCGATGGGCTGGCCTGGTATAGTGACGAAGGTGCGTTGCTCGTTGCTCTTAAAGCTGTTTTCGAACCAGTGGCTTTCATCGACGACAGCGATGCGTATGTTTTGGGTGCTCGAACCCGAGTTGAGGGCCAGCATGACGGGAATGATGTATATGGCAGCCATCAGCAGCGGGCCGAGGAAGGTCATGATGAGGAAGCTGCGCTTGCGCACGCGGGTTAGGTATTCGCGCTTGATGATGAGTCCGATCTTGTTCATGAGGCTTGGTTTTGGGATTGCACTTCGCGGATGAAGATGTCGTTCATTGAGGGCAGCACCTCCTTGAACGAAACGAGTTGCCCGATTTCGAGCAGTTGCCCAACCAGGTCGTTGGGCGACTCGGTGAACAGCGTGAGCTTGGTCTCGTCGGGACGGTCGGTGTGTTCCACCTTTATATTATTATAGGTGTCGGCGATGGTCATCACCTTGAGGGTGTCGTCGCAGCGCACGATGATTTCCCTTTGGTGCGTGTCGTGTTGCCGCTTGATGTCTCCGACTTGTCCTTGCAGTATGCTTCTCCCCTTGTCAATCAGTGTTATGCTGTCGCAAAGCTCCTCAACGGAGGCCATGTTGTGGGTTGAAAGGAGGATGGTCGCGCCTTTGTCACGCAATTCGAGGATCGACTCCTTGAGCAGGTTGGCGTTGATGGGGTCGAAGCCGCTGAAAGGTTCGTCGAAGATGAGGATTTCCGGCTCGTGGATGATGGTGGTGATGAACTGCACTTTCTGTTGCATTCCTTTCGAGAGTTCCTCGACTTTCTTGTCCCACCAGCCGCCGATTTCGAACTTCTCGAACCAAAACTTCAGTCGTTTCTGCGCTTCGGCTTTCTTGATGCCTTTGAGTTCGGCAAGATAGATGGCCTGCTCGCCGACCTTCATCTTCTTGTAAAGGCCGCGCTCTTCGGGCAGGTAGCCGATGCGGGCGATGTGTTTCTGGCTCAGCTTGTCGCCGTTGATGCGCACTTCTCCCGAGTCTGGGGCGGTGATTTGGTTGAGGATGCGGATGAGGGTGGTCTTGCCTGCGCCGTTGGGACCCAGTAGGCCGTAGATGCACCGTTCAGGGATGTCGATGCACATGCCGTCCAAGGCGGTGTAGTCGCCGTATTTCTTTGTGACCTCGTTGACGGTTATTTTTGTCATGTTGTAGTTTATGGCTTTTGGCTTCCGGCTCTGGCTTGTTAGGCCTTTAGCTATTTAGCTGTTAGCCATTAGCTTCTGGAGCTCTTAAGCTAACAGCTAATTGCTAACTGCCAATAGCCAGTATCCAATAGCTTTAATTAAAATAGTCTTTAATCTTGCTGAAGAAACTCTTCTCCTCGGCGGTCGGGTTGGGCTTGAAGTTCTCCGACTGGGCCAATTCCTTCAGGAGCTCTTCTTCTTTCTTGTTGATTTTTTTCGGCACCCACACGTTGACGTTGACCAACATGTCGCCGTTGCCATAGCCGTTGAGGATAGGCAAACCTTTTCCTCTCAGTCTCAGAACCTTACCGCTTTGCGTACCCGCTTCAATCTTCACGCGCACCTTGCCATCGATGGTGGGGATTTCGGCTTGCGTGCCCATGATGGCTTCGGGGATTGTGATGAACAGGTTGTAAATCAAGTTGTTGTCATCGCGCTCGAAGTCGGGATGGGCTTCCTCCTCGATGAGGACGAGCAGGTCACCGCTGATGCCGTTGTGGGGGCCGGCGTTGCCTTTGCCGCGCATAGTGAGCTGCATGCCTTCGCCCACGCCCGCGGGGATTTCGATGTCGATGACTTCATCGCCCCGCATTATGCCTTCGCCGCCACAATGGTGGCATTTCTTCTTGATGACGGTGCCTTGTCCGTTGCAAGTCGGGCACACCGATGCGGTCTGCATCTGGCCGAAGAACGAGTTGACGGTCTGCACCACTTGGCCGCGACCGTGGCAGGTCGGGCAGGTCTCGGTGGAGCCGTCCTCGGAGCCGCTGCCGTGGCAATGCGTACAAGTCACGTACTTGCTCACCTTGATTTTCTTCCTCACGCCATGGGCGATTTCGGGCAGGGTGAGCTTCACCTTCACGCGGATGTTCGAACCGCGCTGTTTGACGGTGCCGCCACGACCGCCGCCACCGCCAAAACTGCTGAAGCTAAAGCCACCGCGACCTCCACCGAAGTCGAAGCCGTGGCCGAACACGCTATTCAGGATGTCGTTCAAGTCGAAGTCGGCGAAGCCGCCGAAGCCGCCGCCTGCAGAGCCGCCGTCCATGCCAGCAAAGCCGAACTGGTCATAACGCGCCTTCTTGTTCGGGTCGCTCAAGACGGAATAGGCCTCCGAGGCTTCCTTGAAGTTTTCCTCGGCGGTCTTCTTCTCGGCATCGGTGCCGTTCACCCACTTGTCGGGGTGCCATTTGAGTGCGGCCTTGCGGTAGGCACTCTTTATCTCGTCGGGCGTGGAGTTCTTGTTCACTCCAAGCACCTCGTAGTAATCTCTTTTTTGTTTGTCTGCCATGTTTTTGGATTCCAAATTTCAAGATTTCAAATTTTAAAATTATCAGTCTTTTGCCGCTTTGCGTCATTGACTGGGAAGCACTATCTTAACGCTTTGACCGTCATGGCGGAGGGACATCCGCCATCCCCTACGCTGAAGGGAGTCCTTATCGCTTGGGGGATTGCTGGTCAAGCCCGCAATGACGTTTTGGGCTGGTTTTAGTGCTTCGTAGTGTTAATTACCCACCACGACGCGAGCGAAGCGTATCACCTTGCCGTTCAGTTTGTAGCCTTTTTGGATGACGTCCAAGACCTTGCCTTTCTTGTCCTCCTCGGGTGCGGGAATCATCGTCAGGGCCTCGTGTTCGTCGGTGTTGAACTCGGCATCCATCGCCTCGATTTCCTCCAAGCCTTTCTTTTTCAAGGTGTCTTTCAACTTGTTGAAAATCAGCGTAACGCCTTGCATGTCGGCCTCGTTGCCGTTCTTTTCCATGTTTTGCAGCGCACGCTCGAAGTCGTCAAGCACGGGCAGGATGTCCTTGATGACTTTTTCCGAAGCCGTGACGGTCAAGTCGAGTTTTTCCTTGGCGGTGCGCTTGCGGAAGTTGTCGAACTCGGCTTGCAGGCGCAAGTGCTTGTCGTTCAGTTCGGCGAACTTAGCCCTGGCTTCCTCGATGGCCTTCTCCTGCGCATGACGAATCTTGAACCGCCTTGACTTTTTGTCCGAACCATTGTCATTCGGTTCGGTCTTGTCTTCGGGTTTTTCGTCTTGCTTGGGCTGTTCCTCGACGGTTTCTTGGCTGTTCTCCATGTCGGCATTGACGGTGTCGTTCAAGGCATCGTCTTGATTCTTAACGTTTTCGTTTTCTTCCATGATATGTGTTGTTTTTGCTATTCATTCATTTTGCCGCATAGTTCATCAAATCCTTTGCCAAAGGGAGAGGATTGACAAAATGGCAGGGCTTAGGCATAATATTTTACCAAAAACCTTCCACCAACCAGATTTTTCCCTACCTTTGCCTCCCGAAAAACACCGAAAAACCATGTTAAATCACTGTAAATCATTGATTTTTAGCAAGTTACGGGTGGTTGGGGTAAGACTTCAAATCCCGGGCGATAAAAACGGCCTGCGGGTCGTTTCGGTGACACCTTATTTTATTAATACAAACAAAGCATCCGCGATTGGGCCTTCGGGTTTGAGCGTGGATGCTTTTTTGTGCCGCTTTGCGTCATTGCGAGGAACGAAGCAATCCAGACCATCAACTTGTCTCCTGGATTGCTTCGTCGTTCCTTCTCGCAATGACGCGAAGCGCGTATGGGGGCGAGGCCCTGAAATCCTAAATCTTAAATCTTTAAATCCAAATCCAGTATTAAGCTAAATCTTTCGCTTATGAAGAAGCAAACCAAAAAGAGAGGGAAGGCCGTTGCGCTTTCCTTGGCGATGGCGGCGGCGATGTCGTTGCCGCTTGGCGTGTTGGGGCAAGGCTTGTTCGAAGAGACTGGCGATAGTAGAGGCAGCCAAGGGCTGCTTGGGAGAGGCAACCGTGGCACTACGGAAGGAACCTTCACGCATCAGACCTTCGGGAACGATTACGACGGCACCTTTACGCATCAGACCTTCGGCAACAACCACGACGGCAACTTCACACACCAGACCTTCGGCAACGAAACGCCGACAGGCAGCGGAATGCTTATCCTGCTCTCGGCAGGCTTGGGCTATGCCGCAGCGAAAAGAAAACATCAAAACAAGAAGAATCAACATGTTAAAAAGAATCAAATCAAGTAAGGAGAACAAACAATGAAGAAAATCAGTATGGTTTTGGCGGCAGTCGCGCTCGTTTTGGGCATGGCGCAATGCAAGAAACAGGAACAACAAACCACATCAGAAGGGACCGTGGCCATCACCCTTGACGTGAGGTCGCATGATGGCTCAAGGATAAATGTGAATCCCAACAACGGCATGGTGGCTTTTGAATATGGCGATGTGGTGTATGTGGCCAGCGGACAGAAATTTGTCGGCACACTGACCAACAACGGCGCGACCTTCGCGGGCAACCTCACCAACCCGACCGAGGGCCAGCCCCTCTACTTCTTCTTCCTCGGCAACAAGACGCCGGAAGAAACCCTCACCCCAGGCAGCAGCACCACATGCTCGGTGAACATCAGCGACCAGACGGGGGAGAAGTTTCCGGTGATTTCGTTTGCCACTTCCAACGAAACTTTCACGGGCGCGGGACTTTACACGGCCTATTTCCTCAACAAGGCCGCCTTGGTAAAGTTTGATGTCACGACCTTGTCGCCCGCCCCGACCTGCATCTTGGGCTTGAACAACAAGGTGACAGTTGATTTCTCGACCAACGTCTTCGCCTACAGCCAGATGGATGATGGCCTTGTCAAGTTGCCAAGCGGAAACGGCGAGCATTGGGCCATCCTGCTGCCCCAAGCCGCCTTGACAGAAGGAGAAGAAGGCTCTGTCTATGCCGAGGGCGGACATTATGCGGGTACGCGTTCTGCCATTCCCGCCATCACGCCTAACGACTACCTGAACGAAGGCATTGCTTTGACAGTGACGACAAGAACGGATCCCAAAGGCACCATCCCCGGACTGTTCACGATCAACTCCAGCGGCACCCAAGTGTATTTCTCGCAAGGCAACCTACAATACCAGGCTTCGACCGACACCTGGCAGTTTGCCGAAAACCAATATGACTACATTGGTGAAGCCAACATCAACATCTCCTCATCCTATAGCGGCTGGATTGACCTTTTCGGTTGGGGAACAAGCGGCTACAACCACGGTGCCAACGCCTACCAGCCCTGGAGCTTCAGCGCATCCGACGGCGACTATCACGCTTATGGTGATAATGATAAGAACCTGTATGACGGCAACGGCAAGGCCGACTGGGGCTACAACAAGATAAGCAACGGCGGCAACACGGAGGACAGCGGCTGGCGCACCCTGACCAAAGACGAATGGAAGTATGTGTTCGATACCCGCAGCACGACCTCCGGCATCCGCTACGCCAAAGCCAAAGTGAACAATGTAAACGGTGTCATCCTCTTGCCCGACAACTGGACGGCCACAAACTACGCTTTGAGCAACACGAACAGCAGTGGTGCAGACTTCACCAGCAACACCATCTCCGCCGATGACTGGACGAATGTGCTTGAGGCCTGGGGTGCCGTCTTCCTTCCTGCCGCTGGCTACCGCTGGGGTTCGGTCGAGAGCGTGGGCAGCGAAGGCGACTATTGGTCGGCTTCGCGCAGCTCCCTCAGCGCATACGCGTGCGGCGTGGAATTCGACAGCAACAACCTCTACACAATCTACAACGGCACCCGCAGGAGCGGGTTCTCGGTGCGCTTGGTTCGCAACGCGGAGTAACTATTCCTTGTGACAACACGGGAGATGGAATTTATGATAGAGACGCGCCCCATGTTCAACTGGATTTGCAATCCAGCCGTTATGGAATATAAGGATTTGTTATCCGATACGACAGTGAACAATCTGTTTGTTTCGCATTACAAATGCTGATATTCAATGCGTTCGGATTGCAAATCCTATCGAACAGGGTTCTTTGCGTTTGAATCAGGAAGGCTTTGGTTTTTATTCGTGAAACGCTTTTGGCATCATTTCCTGTTTCTCGTAATGTGGTAAAGCGTGGTAATAGTCATGGAGTGAGGGTGGCTTTAAAAAACGTAGAGACGCCATGTTGTGACGTCTCTACAAATCCAAAAGTGTTTTTATGACATCTTTATTTAATGTTCGGCTCTTCCAAACCAAGGTGCTTCTTGGCATCGACGCGCTTCAGGATGATGCCGATGATGAGGGCGGCAACACCCAAGCAGGCCAACATGACCAAGGGCCAGGTGTAGTTGAGTGCAACGGGGTCGTCAACGCCGGGGTTGGTGTTCTCCAAAACTTTGCCGATGAGAAGCGGGAACAGCCACAAACCGATGTTCTGGATCCAGAAAATCAAGGCGTAAGCCGAACCGATGATCTTTTCGTCCACCAGTTTCGGCACGCTCGGCCATAATGCGGCAGGCACCAGCGAGAACGAGGCTCCCAGCACGAGGATGGTCACATAAGCCACGACCACGCCACCAACGGCATTGCCCTTGAACATGGGCAGGATGAAGGCGAAGGTGAGGTGGCAAATGATGAGCAGCAACGAGCCAATCATCAGCATGGAAGCGGCCTTGCCCTTGTTATCGACATAGCTGCCGAGGATGGGCGTGATGGCCACGGCCAACAGCGGGAACACGGCGAAGATGGTCTCGGCGGTGCCACGCATGTAGCCCATGTAGCAATAGACCACCAAGGCGACGACGGCAACAGCCATCAGGCCGAACTTCAGGCTCTTTTTCTTCGAGAAGTTGCTGGCGAAGGAGCAGACAGCCACCACAAGCATGATGATGTATTGAACGATGGTGACAGTGTCGCCAGCCCAAAACGAACCAGCGGCAGGTTCAGTCAGTGTGAGGTTGCATTGCAGCATGTTGACGGCGTACTTCTGGAACGGGAAGATGGCGGAATAGTAAAGAACGCAAAGCAGGGCGACAAGCCAGAAGCCGAGGCTCGACAAGATCTTGCCGATGTCGCTGACCTTGAACGGGTCGTCTTTCTCTTCTGCTTCGCCAGTCTGGGCATCGAGTTTCTTGTCCATGAAGAAATAGACGACGAACATGATGAGGGCGATGCAGAGCAGCACCACGCCGAAGGCCACCGAGCGGCTCACGTTGACGCTGCCGCCAAGTTTGGCAAAATAGGGCGAGAAAATCATGCAGGTGGCCACACCCAAGCGGGCCAATGCCATCTCCGAACCCATGGCCAAAGCCGTCTCACGACCCTTGAACCATTTGACGATACCACGACTTACGGTGATGCCGGCCATCTCAGTGCCGCAACCGAACACCATGAAGCCGAGGGCGGCGAGTTTGGCCGAAGCAGGCATGCCGCGATAGAACGGCGAAACGCCGAGTTCGTCGAACAGCGGGATGTAGTTCAGGTTTTCAGTGAACCATCTTTCAGCACCGCTGCCGATGAACGACTCGCTGATGGCGTAATACTTGATCAAGCCGCCGACGAGCATCACTGCGCCCGAAAGCACGGCGGTGAAGCGCACGCCCATCTTGTCGAGGATGATGCCCGCGAAGATGAGGAAGAACACGAAGACGTTGAGGAACGTTTCAGCGCCCTGCATGGTGCCGAAGGCGAGGCTGTCCCAGCCGCGCTCGGTCTGCATCAGGTCTTTGATGGGGGACAAGATGTCCATGAAGATGTAGCTACAAAACATGGCCAAAGCCAACAGCAGCAAGGCAATCCAACGCATGGTGGGGTTGTCTCTCAATGTGAGTTTTTCTGTCATAATTATTTGATTTAAAAATTTAAGATTCAAGATTTAAAGATTGGGTTGTTAGCTTTTAGCCGTTAGCCATTAGCTGGCAGCAACTATGCTAACAGCTAATGGCTGACAGCTAATAGCCAATAGCCAAAAATCATTCAGGTATCTGCACGACTTCTTTCTTGTAGCCTTTCAGCACGGCCTTCGCCATGTTGGCCACGTCGGTCGCGGTGATGCCGTTGATGATGTCGGTGTAGTCTTTCATCGGGTTCATGTTGTCGCGCTCCTGCGTCTGGATGCAGTTCATCCAGTAGCGGTTGCTCTCCATGTCTTCGCTGTGCTTCTTGATGAGGAATTCCTTCACCTTCTTGAGGTCTTGCTCGCGCGGACCGTCGTTGGCCACGTTCTGCAATTCGGCGATGGCGATGCCCATCAGCTTTTCGTACATTTCCTTGTTGGTCTGGAAGCCGATGAGGAACATGAAGGTCTCCTTCGGGCGGAGGCTGAGGTTGCCTTGCACGCCCACGCCGTAGGTGCCGCCTTCGTCCTCGCGGATTTTCTCGGTATAGACGATGTCCATCACGTCGCTGAGGGCTTGCATAGTGAGTTGGTTCTTGCGGGTGTATTCCATGTCGCCGTTATAGACCGTGTAGCAAGTGACCATCGGGTTTTCCATGGCCTTGGTGTAGTGGCTCGTCACGTCCTTGTCGGTGATGACGGGCACGTTGGCGGTCCATTTCTCGTCGTTCTTCTTGGTCTTCAAAGCACCGATGTATTGCTCAATCAGCGGCTCGAAGGTCTCGGGGTCGATGTTGCCCACGAAGGTGAACACGAAGTTATTGGCGTCCTTGAAGCGGTCGGCGTAGAGTTTCAGGGCCTTGGCGTAATCCACCTTGTCATAGTCTTCGGCTTTCATGCGCGTGACGAGCGGATGGTTGTCGTACATGGCAAACATGAGGTTGTCGCGGAAGGCGGTGTTCGGGTCTGATTCGATGTTAGCTACCAGCGACTTGGTACGGGTGATGTAGCTCTGGAAGGCCTCCTCATCGGCGCGGGGCGAGGTGAAATATAAATAGGTGAGTTGCAGCATGGTCTCAAGGTCGCGGGCGGAGCAGTTGCCGCCCATGCCTTCGGTGAAGTTGCCGATGCTAGGATAGACGCTGGCTTTCTTGCCAGCCAGCACCTTCGGCAGGTCGATGGCGCTGAAGTTGCCCACCCCGCCAAGCGTTGCCAAACTGTTGATTTCCTGCAAGGTATAGGGGTCGCTTTGGTCCATGACGCTGTAGCCGCCAAAGCTGTAGGCCGACATCAGCACTTCGTCGTCCTTGAAGGTGGTGGGCTTGTAGATGACCTTCACGCCGTTTTTCAGGGTGAGCACGGTGGCGTCGAAGGTGTCGTCGTGTTTCTTGCTCTCGATGGCACCTTTCACGGGCATCGTTGCGATGAGCGGCTCGTTGCTGACGGTCTCGACGTAGGGCTCCACCTCAACCTTGTTGGCGTTTTCGAACATGGCCAAAAGCTCGGCTTTGGAGGGTAGGGTTTCGCCTTCCTTTTCAGGGGCGGTCAGTGTGATGACGATGTTGTCCTCGCGAATCAGTTCAGGTACGTAGGCGTTTACGGCTTCCACGGGCAATGCGGGCAGGATTTGGCTGAGCAGCATGTATTCGTTCTCGATGCCCATCAGCGGCTCGTTGGTGAGGAAGTGGGCAAGGATGGGGTTGAACAGACGAGCAGTCTCTTGCTTGTCGCGCTCATCGTATTGGTTCTCAATGCGTTTCATAAGGTCGGCCTTGGCACGCTCGAACTCGGAAGCAGTGAAGCCGAATTGCTGCATACGCTTGTTTTCGGCTACGAGGGCATTCAGCGCCTCGTCAATGCCGTCCTTGTCTTTGGCGTAGGCCAAGCTGGTCCAAGCGTCTTTGGTGTCGCTGACGAAGAAGGTGCCGTAGTAGCCGTAGCCGAAGATGAAGGGCGGGTTGGCCTTCTGGGTGAGTTCTTCAAGGCGGTTGTTGTACATGGTGGCAACAAGTTCGTCGATGTAGCCCTTCAGCCAATACTGGATGTCGCCTTTTTCCTCGTTAGGGATTACGTCGTGTTTGTAATAGACCGAGATGTTGTAGTTGGTGTTCTCGCGGTCGGTGCAAATGCTGACGATGGGTTCCGTGTTGTCGGCCACCTCGAAGCGGGTGCGCTCGGCGGGATTGACTGGGGCGGGGATGTCCTCGAAGATTCGCTTCAGGTGGCTCTCCACCTCGTTCACGTCAACGTCGCCGATGATGATGATGCCTTGCAAATCAGGGCGATACCATTTATGATAGTAGGCTCGCAAAGCCTCATGGTCGAAGCCCATGATGACCTCCTCGGTACCGATGGGCATACGATGGCCGTAGGGGCTGTTGGGGTAGATGTCGGGCAGCATCTTCTCGTACATGCGCTGTTGGGCGCTGTTGCGGGTGCGTTTCTCTTCCATGATGACGCCACGCTCCTTGTCGATTTCCTCGCCTTCGAGCGAGATGAAGCTCGACCAGTCGTGGAGGATGAGGATGCACGAGTCCACGAGGTTCATGTTGGTGGTCGGCACGTTGGTGAGCATATAGACGGTCTGTTCGATGCTCGTCCAAGCGTTCACGTTTTCGCCGAACTTCACGCCGTTGTGCTCCATATAGTTAAGGAGCGACTTGCCGGGGAAGTTCTGCGTGCCGTTGAAGGCCATGTGCTCGAGGAAGTGGGCGAGGCCGCGTTGGTCTTCCTCTTCAAGGATGGAGCCGACCTTCTGCGCGATGTAGAAGTTGGCGCGTTGGGCGGGTTTCTCGTTGTGACGGATGTAGTAGGTCAATCCGTTCTCAAGTTTGCCTCTTCTGACGTTCTGGTCGAAGGGCACGGGCATGGCTTGCTGGGCGAGCATCGTCGCGCTCAGGGCAAGCGTTGCCAGTAGGGTAAGGGTCAGTTTTTTCATTTTTATAGTTATTAGTTGTTCAGTTGT
>JAFSJF010000029.1 GCA_017439405.1 Bacteroidales bacterium | reverse complement strand
GCGAAATCTCTTTCTTGAAGTCCTTGCGGTCAATCATGTAGGCATCGCTCCAAGCACGAGAGGCATCCAAGGAGTTGTATGTGGCTTCATCATGTACCAAGTTGACGTAATGCGTCAGGTGGTAGTTGATGTTGTGCTCGGCCTGCATCTTCTTGAAAATCTCGTGATTGTGCACGGCGATGTCGGCGATGTCGGGGTTGGAGAAGGCCGGACGACCGCCGCCGATGCAACGCCACGAAGCGCCACGGCTGTAGTTGATCATCACGGGCTTCTTGCCGGCTTCCGAGAAGTAGCGGAACAAGGCACTACCGGCGATACCACCACCTGCGATGAACACCTCGACCTGTTCTTTCTTCACGCCATTCATTTCGGGGAAGATGAAGGTCTCTTTGGTGTGCGGGTTGTAAAGGTCGCCAAGGCTGACTTGGTTCGACAGCGGGGCACGCGGTGTGGCGTCGCCCACCAGTTCAATGCCGTAGGAACGCAAGATCTGACGGGCGCGTGGGATACAACGCTTGCCCCGGCAGGGACCCATACCCATGCGGGTGATGTGTTTCAGCTCATCCACGGAGATGGTCTTGCGGTTACCGATGACGCGCAACACGCGGTCGAGTTTGATGTCTTCGCAGTGGCAGACGTAGGTCTTACTCTCGCCTTCAGCCAATTTCTTGGGCGAAATCGGGGTGGTGAGTTCTTTGTTGGCGTTGTAACGGTCTTTCAGGATGAAGCCCTTGACATCGGTCAACTCAAACACTCGGCTGGCTTCGCCCGAGGGACGCGAGGAACGGGCTTTCACGCGGGCCACGTTGGTCTTGTTCGACTTCTTGAGGATCTTCTCGATGACACCTTCGCCAATCTTTTGGCCGTCGTTGTCGACGAGATAGACCTCTGCACCTTCCTGTGCTTCATATTCGATGGGCAGGAAGCAAAGCGACTTCTGTACGTCGTAGCCGAAGATGGCCAAGCCAGGGCAACTCGACACGCACAGCATGCAGCCGATGCACTTGTTGTAGTCGATGGTCGGCGTACTGCTGGTGGAAGGTTTGGTGATGGCGCCTTGCGGGCAGCTGAACGAGCAGGGGTTGCAGGCGAAGCCATAGAGGCAGTCGGCCTGCACGAAAGCCTTCTGCATCATGCGTTCGGGCGTGGGCAGGTTGGGCTTCTCGAGGAGACGCACAGGATGTTGTTGCGAGTCGATATATTGTCTCGAAATCTCAAGATAATCGTCGTAGTTGAAGCGCACGCCGATGGCTTGGGCCACCTCGTAGGCGACTTGTTTACCACGCAGCACGGCGCTGGTGCCTTCGCCGATGCGGATGGCATCGCCGGCACCGTAAGTGTTGAGGCCGAAGACCTCGCGGCCTTTCACCAACAGTTGGTTGTCGGGGATAAGACCCGTGCAGATGTTGATGATGTCAATGTCGTCGATGACTTGCTCAGTGCCGGGGATGGCCTTGAAGTTCTCGCACTTGGCGATGACGGCGCCCGTGATGCCGGTGTAGTCGGCATTGGGGATGGCGCGCACCAGGACGTAGCTGGTCATGATCGGGATGCCGAGACGGCGCACACGGTTGGCCTGTACGGGGAAGCCGCCTTCGCGGGGCATGGCCTCGATGATGGCCTTGATGGTGGCACCCGCTTGCATGCCTTGGTAGGAGGTCAGGTAGCCGATGTTGCCTGCACCCACGGTGAGGACTTTCTTACCCAGCAAAGTGTGCTCTTGGTTCATCATCTTCTGGAACACGGCAGCGGTGTAAACGCCAGGTACGTCGTCGTTCTCGAAGGTCGGCATGAAAGGCACGGCACCCGTGGCGACCACGAGATGTTGGGCATCGATGTAGCCAATCTCGCCAGTGACGATGTTCTTGATGGCTACGCGACCGCCTTCAAGCAGGTCCCAAACGGTGTTGTTCAGCAGGATGCCTTCGTGGTTGTCGCCCGCCAAGGTCTTGGCGATGTCGAAGCCACGCATGCCGCCGAATTTCTTCTCTTTCTCGAAGAAGAAGAACTGATGGGTTTGCATATTGAACTGACCACCGATGTTGGCGTTGTTGTCGACAACGATGTTGCTGATGCCGAAGGCGTTGAGCTGCTCGCGGCAGGCGAGACCTGCGGGACCGGCACCGATGATGGCGACTTGGGTCTTGTAGACTTTCACCTCGCGGGGCTGTTGCTCCTTGGGTTCGGGAAGGATGGTGTCCTCCTTGTCGATGCGGCGCACTTCCTTGACGCCGTCTACTTTGGTGATGCAGATACGACGGATCTTGCCATCGACCAGCATCTCACAAGCGCCGCACTTACCGATGCCGCAGTTGAGGCTTCGGTTGCGGCCGTCGAGCGAGTGGCTGTGGACGGGATAACCGGCTTGGTGAAGGGCAGCGGCGATGGTCTTGCCGCGCTGACCTTTGACGGTCTTGCCTTCATATTGGAATTCCACAAGGTCTTCCTGCGGGATGTCCAAGATGGGGTGTTTTTCGATTTTGTACATATAGAATATGTTTTTGAGTCGTTATAAGACCGCAAATTTAGGAAAATCAAAAACAACAAATCAAAACGTAGTTCTTTTTTTGATGAAAACATACAATTTTAAGATGACGCAGGGTGTGATTGTTTTAAAAACCAATGAAAAAAGGACTTGTGAGAAAAAAACACATGGTAGGTAACAACAATTCAAAATATTTCTGTATTTTTGCAGCCCGATTTTAGGCAGATGGAGAATAAAAACGAATTCCGCATCCCTGTCAGCGGCCTTGCCTTGGGGAATCATACTTATCGGTTCGAGATCAAGGATGATTTCTTTGCTGGTTTGGAATATTCTGAGATTCAACAAGGTAATGTGACCGTAAGGCTTGATGTTGAGCGTGAGGAGACGATGATGACCCTCAAATTCGGCATTAAAGGAGAGGTTCGTGTACAGTGTGACAGATGCGCTGATGAGTTTGATTTGCCCATCGAGGATGAGAGGGTTTTCTTCATCAAGCTTGGCGATGAGAATGCCGAAGAGTCGGAAGACGTGGCTGTCGTTTCTGCCGATCAGGCTGATTTCGATGTCAGTTCTTTGATTTATGAGTTCATCATCCTTGCGATTCCGATGCATCGCGTGCATCCCGAGGGAAAATGTAATCCTGAAATAATGGCTCTGCTGTTATCGGATCAAAATAACGAGGAAGATATTGATGACAGCAATGAAATCGACCCTCGTTGGGCCGCTTTGAAAGATTTGAAATTGAATGATAAATAAACAATTGGTAAACAACAAGTTAAAATAGTAGTAAAATGGCACATCCTAAAAGAAGACAGTCTCATACCAGAGGCGCTAAGAGAAGAACACATTACAAGGCTGAAACCCCGAACGTGACCATCGATCCCACCACCGGCACCATGCATGTGATGCACCGTGCTTACTATGTGGACG
>JAFSJF010000028.1 GCA_017439405.1 Bacteroidales bacterium | reverse complement strand
CTCCTCGGGGTTGGCCGTGGCGGTGATGGCGTAGCTGTGGCGGAAGTTGAGCACGACGGGGTTGGGCAGGGTGCCGTAGCCGAGGATGTCGAAGGCGACAGGCTCGGGGGCCACGAGCTCAAGCTCCTCGTTGGTGGCGTGGTCGTAGAGGCGGAAGGCAATCTCGTCGCCTTCCTCACCGAACACGGTCATCTGATAGACGTAGCGTTGCGCAGGCCCGAAGTACAGGGGCGTTTGGCTGCCGCGGCATTCCTCGCCGCTGAAGGCGCCCAGCTCGAGCGTGGCGCTTTGCCGCTCCTCGCCGTCGATGGCCACCACCGCGGTCACGGGCATGTTCTCCTCGTAGTCGGTGCCGTTGGGGGTCCAGTGGGTGGAATGCTCCACGAAGTTAGCCACCAGGCTCCTCTCCCCTGCCACGGTGAACGTGTAGGGGTTCTCCACCGAGACCACTTCGCCGTCCTCGGTCGTCCAGTTTTGGAAGGTGTAGCCCGTGTTGGCCATGGCGGTGAGAGTGCAGGTGCTGCCTTCGGCATAGCTGCCCGCGCCTTCTATGGTGCCGCCTACTTCGGGATTGGGCACGGCGTTGATGGGGACAAGGGTAAGGTCCTCGCGGACAGCTCGGACAGATCGACCGAGGTCGCGGTAGCTGTTGAGCACGTAGTAGTAGCCCGAATTGAAGTAGAAGTACCACGCGTAGTTCGGGCTGACCGTGTGGAGCGAACTCGACCAGTAGTAGCCGTCGCTGCCTGCGTAGTTGAGCTCACCGCCCCAACGGTTGCCGGCGGCGGGCAGGAAGAGACTGTTGCCGTTGGCGGCGGTGAAGCGGCGGCCGGCCACGCCGTTCTGCGTGGTCCATTCAACAGTGGTGTTGTCGCGGAGTTCCTCCCACTCTTCCTTGGTAGGCATGCGCCAGCCCTCGCCCCAGTTTGCCGTGGCCGCGTCGTCCTCGGGCAAGAGGACGGTCAAGCCGTCGGTGAAGCCGTTGTAGCCGTAGCTTGCATTGCTGCAATACTTAGTCAACTGGTCGTAATCGCCATTGCAGTGTTGGTAGGTGTTCCAATCGTAGTAGTCCTTCGGCTCGGTCTCGCCCCATGCGAAGTAGCTGCCGTAGCCTTCGGGCGTGTCGGCGCCCACGTTGCAGGTGGCCCACAGCAGGCCGCTCGGCAGGCCGAGATCGACGTAGGCGTGGGTGCCTTGCGCCTTGGCATTCGTCATTCCCGCCGCACCGAGCAGCAGGACCATTAGGACGGCTTTCGCCGTCATCTTCATTCGTAAAACCGTGTTGTTCATTGGTTTAAAGATTTGGTTTTGCCCCGAAGCCCAAGAGCATTACAATTGTTTATCGCAAAGAAGCGGAGCCTCCCAAACTTATCCTTATTTCTGATGGACGGGTCTGCACTCCCGTGAAATGGAAACGAGATTATATTAGGCATTGCTCCACTGTGCATGTTTGAAACAGAAATCAAACATAACAATGTAAGCAATCTTCCTTCGTAAACTCCTCATTTCACGATGTGAATTGTGCAGATTCTCCATCGAGGAACAAAGCGAAGAATGCGCTTTCTCTGGCCATTCCGTTTTCTCTCGGAAAGGCAGGGGCAAAAATAGGGAAAATTTTTTATTCGGCGACACGAATTGGCGGGATTTTCGTTTTGCGCGAGGAAAAAACACCTGTTTTTTGCACGTTGCGGCGCAAGATTCGAGGTTTTTGCGTAAGTTTGCGCCCCTAAAAACACCATTCGGACCATGAAAACCCTGAAACTGTTTCTTTTGGCCGCTGCCTGCCTTGTGGCTGCGGCGACACAAGCCCAAAACCAAACGCAAAAGGTGCAGGCCAACGTGCAGAAAATAGGCACGACGCTTTATCTGATCGAGAATTTTTATGTCGATACGGCCAACCTCGACAAGGTGACGGAAGACGCCATCATTGCCGCGCTGAAGGAACTCGACCCGCACTCGGCCTACATCTCGAAGAAAGACGTGGAGAAAGCCAACGAGCCCCTCGTGGGCAGCTTCGAGGGCATCGGGGTGACCTTCCAGCTCATCCGCGACACCATCACCGTCATCAGCCCCGTGGCCGGCGGCCCGTCGGAGAAGGTGGGCATCATGGCCGGCGACCAGTTCATCAAGATCGACGGCGAGGAAGCCACGGGCAAGAAAGTCGATAACGAATACGTGCAGAAGCACCTGCGCGGCAAGAAAGGCACCAAGGTAACCGTCGGCGTCAGGCGCGGCAGCGACAAGGAGCTCCTTGACTTCGAGATTGTCCGCGACAAGATCCCGCTCAACAGCATCAACGCGGCCTTCATGCTCGACAAGCACATAGGCTACATCAAGCTCGACCGCTTCGCGCAAGAGTCGGCAGCCGAGTTCAAGGAGGCCTTCGGCAAGCTGCAAGGCCAAGGCATGGAGTCGCTCATCTTCGACCTGCGGGGCAACACGGGCGGCTACCTCAACACCGCCATCGAGCTGGTGGACCAGTTCCTCGGCGAGGGCCAGCTCATCGTTTACCAGGAAGGGTTGCACCAGCCGCGCCAGGAATGGAACAGCACGCCATCGGGGCTATACACCACGGGCAAGCTCGTCGTCCTCATCGACGAAGGCTCGGCTTCGGCCAGCGAGATCTTCTCAGGCGCGATGCAAGACCACGACCGCGGCGTCGTCATCGGGCGGCGCTCGTTCGGCAAAGGCCTGGTGCAACGCCCCTTCAACCTGCCCGACGGCGCGCAAATCCGCCTCACCACGGCCCGCTACCACACCCCGTCGGGACGCTGCATACAGCGGCCCTACGAGAACGGCGTCGAGGAATACGCCAAGGAGATGACCAAGCGCCTCGAGCACGGCGAATACTTCCACGCCGACAGCATCCACTTCCCCGACTCGCTGAAATACAAGACCGACGGCGGGCGCACCGTCTATGGCGGCGGAGGCATCATGCCCGACATCTTCATCCCCATCGACACCTCTTTCAACAGCAAGCTCTACACCAACCTCGTCCGCAAGGGCGCCCTCAACCGCTTCACCACCGACTATGGCCTGAAGCACCGCGACGACATCAAGGCACGATACGGTGACTTTGAACAGTTCAACAAGGGCTTCGTGGTCGGGCAAGACCTCATCGAAGGGCTGAAAAAAGCCGCCGAGGAAGCCAAGGTGGAATGGGACGACAGCCAGTTCGCCCACTCCGAGAAGTTCATCCTCCTGCAAACGAAGGCTTTGATCGCAAGAAACGTCTGGGAGACGCAGCAATACTACCAAGTGATGGCCTTGGAAGACGCCGGCATCAAGAAGGCCCTTGAAATCCTCGGGGATGAGAAAGGGTACAAAAAGTTGCTGAAAGGGAAATAGTTTCTCCTGAAAATTCGGGCCACAAAAGAATAATTACCTATTTTTGTCGCCTCGTTTCGAATCTTAACCATCAAATAACAACAAATATCATCAAAATGAAAAGAAACGCTTTATCCACTTTAGCTCTCCTCTTTGCAGGATTGCTGTTTGGCACGCAAGCTTTGGCCCAAGGGCGCATCGAGCTTGGCAGAGCCAATTCGGCGCAAAGCTGTGCCGACGTGACCGATGGCGGCTTCACCGCCCATTTTTCGTTCAGCAGCATCGAAGCTACTGACCTCAACACCGAAAAAGGTGTGTTTTCGTGCATCACCATGCCGCAGACCTATCCTTCTGGCGAATACGGCACGCCGCAATTGCCCGCCGCCCGCCAGCTGCTGGCTTTGCCTTTCGGGGCCAAGAACGTCAGCGTGGACGTGAAGAACTACAGCACGACGACCTACCGCTTGGCCGACTACGGCATCAAGACCTTGAGTCCGCGCCAGCCTTCGGTCAGCAAGAGCGCGAAGCCCGAGGACATCAAGTTCGTCTTCAACGAACAAGCCTATGCCTCCAAAGCCGGCAACCGCCCAATCGCCGAACTTGAGATCCAAGGCAACCTTCGCGGCATTGGCATCGCTTCGTTGACTGTCAACCCCGTCAACTACGACCCTGTCGAGAACACCATCACGGTCTATAACGACATCGAGTTGGAAGTGCGCTACAACGACTACGACAAGGCCGCTGCCTACGACGAGTTCGCCCGCACGTTCAGCCCCTATTTCGCCGGCATCTACAAGCAGATGTTCAACTGGCGCGACGACGTGTATGAGCAGCACCCCGACCTGTGGCAGGCTCCCGTGAGCATGCTCGTCATCGCCGACCGCATGTTTGAAGAGACCTTGCAGGAATGGATTGCCTGGAAAACCACGAAAGGCTTCTACCTGAACGTGAAATACACCGACGAAATCGGTAGCACCGCCGCTGCCATCAAGGCCTTCGTCCAAGACGAATACTCGAAAGACGCCCCCACCTTCCTCATCATCGTGGGCGACAAGAACCAAGTGCCGGCCAGCGCCACAGGCAGCCAGAGCCACTGCGTCACCGACCTGGAGTATGAAAGCGTCGATGGCGACATGTTCCCCGACATCTTCCACAGCCGCATGCCTGTCGAGAACACCGACCAACTCAACAACGTCCTCACCAAGTCGTTGATGTACGACCGCTACCAGATGCCCGACCCGAGCTACCTGCGCCACACCCTGCTCATCGCCGGTGCCGACAGCAACTGGAACCCGCAAGTGGGCCAGCCTACCATCAACTACGCCACCACCTATTATTACAATGCCGAACACAACGTTGACCCCTACGTTTACCTCCACTCGCCCTACACGGGTTGCTACAACCACCTGAACACGGGCGTGGCCTTCGCCAACTACACCGCCCACGGTTCGAACAGCGGCTGGGCCGACCCGAGCCTGAGCGTCAGCGACGTGAACAACATGACCAACGAAGGCATGCCTTTCCTGGCCATGGGCAACTGCTGCGAGGCCGCCGACTGGGGCATCAGCGGCACCTGCTTCGGCGAAGCCATGATTCGTGCCAACACGAGAGCGGCCTATGCCTACATCGGCTCCTGCCCTGTGACCTATTGGTACGAAGACTACTACTTCGGCGTGGGTGCCACCCACACCTTCAACTCGACGCCCACCTTTGAGGAATCGGCCACCGGCGTTTACGACGGCGTTTGGATGGACGACACCTATCACACCGTCGCCTCCATGCTGTTCATAGGCAACCTCGCCGTCACCCATGCCTCCACCGTGGGCGGCTACCAGACCAGCGCCAGCCCGCTCTACTATTGGCAAGCCTACCACGTGCTAGGCGACGCCTCCATCATGCCTTACCGCACCGAGGGTATCGAGAACCAAGTGAACCACATGGCCATCTTCCCCATCGGCTTGCCCACCTTCGAAGTGAGTGCCTTGCCAGGTTCGTATGTCTCCATCACCAAGGACGGAGTGATTCATGGCACTGCCCTCGTCGACGAAAGCGGTGTCGTCAACGTGCCGATCCAGCCTGTCACCACTGGCGGCGAAGTCACCATCTGCGTGACCGGCCCCCAGTTCATCCCCTATATCGCCAATGTCACCGCTGCCGCTTTGGAAGGTCCCTACGTGGCTGTGGACAGCTATACCCCCGCCAACGTCCACGTGGGCGAACAAACCTCGATGAGCGTCACGTTCAAGAACGTCGGCACCCAACCTACAGGCGGTACCACCAATGTTGCATTGACCTGCAGCGCTCCTGAGCTGACCATCATCAACGGCACGGCCTCTTTCGAGAACTTGGCCCCCGAAGCCACCGTCGAAGTGGACGGCTTCACCTACAACATCGCCCAAGGCGTTGCCGACGGCACCCGCTTCACCATCCAAATCAATGCCACCTGCGGCAGCGAGGTCTGGGAAGGCAAAGCCATCATCACCGCCGGCGAGGCCGTGATAGAGTTTGTCGGCATGGCCGACGCTGGAGGCTTCGTCCCCGGCGAAACCATCGCCGTGACGGCTTCGTTCGAGAACAGTGGTCACTATATGGCCACCAACGCCATCGCCACCCTCACTTCCGAGAACCAATATGTGACCATTGAGAACGCCACCTACGAAATCGGCACCATCGACCCGACCGGCATAGGCTACTGCGTGTTCAACGTCAACGTGGCCGCCAACTGCCCCGAGACCGAGCAAATCGTGCTCAACTTCACCGTCAACGCCGACGGTGGCCTCATAGCCGAAGGCACCGGCATGTTGAAGAACGCCTGCAACGTCATCTTCGACCTTGCCGACAGCTACGGCGACGGCTGGAACGGCGCCAAGCTCAACGTGGCCTTCAGCGATGGCTCACCTTCGCAAAGCCTCACCATCAACAGCGGCCTCGCTGAGACCTATGTCATCGAAATCGGCAACGGCGTCACGGTCAGCCTGACATGGACCAGCGGCAACTGGGACTCCGAGTGCTCGTTCGTCGTGAAATATGAGGACGGCACCCAGATTTGCCAAGCCTCCAGCCCCAACTCAAGCTGGTCGTACCAGTTCGACTGCAACTGCGCCGGCGGATCGTCTGCGACCTTCGAACCGGTCAGCAACCTTGCCTACAGCATCGAGCCCAACAAGATTGTCCTGACTTGGGACGCTCCCGAAAACGCCATGGCTTACGTTGTCATGCGCAATGGCATTGTCGTCGGCGCAATCACCACGACCACCTTCACCGATGATGTGGATAAGGAAGGCAGCTACACTTACTGCGTCATCGCCGGCTATGGCGAAGAAGACCTTTCCGCCCCCGAATGCATCATCGTCGAGGCCGAATGGGGCATTGAAGAGAACGAGGCCGAGTTTGGAGTCTATCCCAACCCCGCCAGCAACATGCTGACCATCAACAGCGGCAACGCCGAGTTCAGCTACGCGATGTTCAACGGCATGGGCCAGCAGGTGGCCGCGGGCAACGCTCACGGCACGGCTCAAGTCAACGTCAGCGGCATGGCCAAAGGCGTTTACTTCCTGCGCCTGACCACGGGTGCGCAAACCACCGTGCAAAAGGTTGTGGTGGAGTAAGACCTCGTAAAAGCGCAACAAGAAAGGTCGCTCAGTTTTGGGCGACCTTCTTTTTTTTCTCACGCAGAATACGCAGAACTATGGGAAACCGATTCTGTGATTTCTGAGGGTTCTGCGTGAACTAAAGGCCACGTTGTTTCTTGATGGTTTCGTAAGCCGCGTTCACTTCCTGGAACTTCTTTTCGGCAGCCTGGCGAACCTCCTCGCCGAGGTTGCTCACAAGGTCGGGGTGGTTTTTCTTGGCCATCTCGCGATAGGCCTTCTTCACCTCCTCGTCGGTGGCCGAAGGCTCAACTCCGAGAATCTTATAGGCGCTGTCCGTCTCCTTGATGAACATGGCCTTCACCGAGGAGAAATCGCTGCCGGTGACACCCATGTAGTCGGAAATCGTGTTGATGACGCGCAGTTCCTCAGCGGAAACCGCCTTGTCGGCATTGGCGATGCCAAACAGGTAGTGGAGCAACTGCAAGCGCGAGGCATAGTCCATGTAGCGCCCCACCTGTTGGCTGACCTCATGGATGTCGTAGTCTTTCGCCAAGATCTCGCGCAGCATCTTGATGTAGCTCTCGGCGCGTTCCTGGCCGAAGTTCTGCAGGAAGAACCGCTTCACGTAGTCGAGCTCGGAGCGTTTCACGTTGCCGTCGGCCTTCATCACTGCGGCTGAAAGCACGAGAAGCGTCACGTTGAAGTCGCGTTTCTCCTCTGTGTTTCCAAAAGTCCCCGTCACCTCTTCGCGGATGACTTTCGGCCTGTTGCCCGAGAACAGGCTCCCTATGGCATAGCCGATGATGGCTCCCAAAGGGCCACCGAACGACCAGCCCAAGCCGGTAAGCACCAATTTCAAGAAAAATCCCATTGTCGTGTCTTTTGGCTGCAAAAGTACACAAAATTGACGACTGCGGCAGAAAAAAACGCCACAAACCGACTACAGCAATAAAAAGATTCGTATTTTTGCAGCCTTTAACAGGAATCCATCAACAAATCAATCATTAATCAATTCATTCACAATGAAAAAACTGTTTTTATCACTCGTAATGGTGGCATTGTCAGCAATGACATTCGCACAGCAATGGACCAGCCTCGGCAAAAGCGAGCCGGCGGCCCCCCAAGTCACATTGGTCTCGAGCAGCGAGCAGCAAGTCGTGGTTGACTTCACGCTCGGCGGCTTTGCTTTGGCCAAAGTGAATACTCCCAACGGTGTCCAGCACATCGTGAGCGTTCCCAAGATGGCCTCGATGCTTGAGGCCGGCGCACCCGACCTTCCGCAATTCCCCGTTCCCGCCATCATTGGCGACAAGGCCGAGATGAATGCCGTGGTCGTCAAGAGCGAGTACACGGACTACCAGAATGTTGAGATTGCCCCCTCGAAGGGCAACTTCAGCCGCCAAATCGACCCTGCAGACGTGCCATACAACTATGGCCCAATGTATGCCGAGGATGCCTTCTACCCCGCCATCCAAGCCGGCTTGGAAGCCCCCTACATCCTCCGCGACTATCGTGGACAGAACATCATGGTGCGCCCCTTCGCCTACAACCCCGCGACGAAGACCTTGCGCGTCTATCACCACCTGACCATCGCCATGAACAAGGTTAGCGACAACGGAGCGAACCAAAAGACGGCCCGCAAGGCCGCTGCCAAACTCTCGCCTGAGATGAAGGCCAACTACGAGCGCCGCTTCGTCAACTTCAAGGAAAGCAACGCCAAATACACCTTCCTGACCGACCAAGGCGAAATGCTTGTCATCTGCCCCGAACAGTACATGGAAGCCATGCAGCCTTTCGTGGACTGGAAGAACCAGTCGGGCCGCCCCACCACCATGGTCAGCGTGACCGAAGCCGGAGGCAACAGCGACACCCAAATCAAGAACTACATCTCCGGAATCTACAACGACCCTGAGCGTAACCTCGAGTTCATCCTGCTCGTCGGCGACTACGCCGACATCACCCCCCACTCGATGAGCGGCGGACGTTCCGACAACTGGTTCGGCCAACTGGAAGGCAACGACTACTATATCGAGGCCTTCACGGGCCGTTTCTCGGTCCAGAGCGTGCAAGACGTCGAGACCCATGTCAACAAGGTGCTCTACTATGAGCGCGACATGGAAGAAGGCCTCACGTGGCTCAACACGGGCATCGGCGTCTCCGCCAACGAAGGCGCCGGCAGCGGACACTTCGGCGAGGCCGACTATGTCCATATCAACTATATCCGCGACACCCTGTTGCACTACACCTACGAAACTGTCACGCAACAATACAGCGGTGTGGGCAGCGGCACCAACGCCAACGCCATCAGCGCCGACGTCAACAACGGCGCCACCATCATCAACTACTGCAACCACGGTTCGCAAACCAGCTGGGCAGTGGCCAACTACAGCAACAGCCACGTGAACGCCCTCGTCAACGACTACAAGTGGCCCTACATCTGGTCGGTGGCCTGCAACAACGGCGAGTTCAACGGCAACTGCTTCGGCGAGGCATGGCTCCGTGCCACCAACAACACCACAGGAGTTCCCACAGGCGCCATTGGCGGCATGTTCAGCTGGATCTCGCAACCCTGGCAACCGCCCATGTACGGCCAAGACGAAATGGTTGACATCCTGACCGGATGGAGAAGCGGCGACAAGTTCTGCCACACCTTCGGCGGTGCATCGCTCAACGGCAACATGTACATCCTCGACGCCTCTCCCAGCGACCAAGGCGCCACCCACAACACTTGGATTCTCTTCGGCGACCCGAGCCTGATGGTGCGCACCGACAACCCCGTCAGCATGAACGTTGCCTGCAACCCCGCCGTGCTGATGCTTGGCATGAGCGAACTGGAAATCAATGTCGAAGACACCGAATACGGCATCGCCACCCTGATGATGGACGGCGAAGTGATTGCCACCGGCCAAATCGGCAACGGCATCTGCCATCTCAACTTCCCCGCATTAGACAATGTCGGGATGGCCACCTTGACCCTGATAGGCTACAACAAGGTGACCGAGGTGATGCAAATGGAAGTGCTGCCAGCCGAGGGAGCCTACATCACCGTCAGCGACTATGAGCCGAGCTTCGCCGCCGTTAACCGCGATACCGAACTTTCCATGAGCTTCAAGAATGTCGGCGTTGACCCGACCGACGGCGTGACCAACGTCACCCTGACCTGCGACGACGAGCGCCTCAGCCTCCTCAACAACACCGCCCAGTTCGACATCCTTCCCGCCAACGAGAGCGTCAACCTCAACAAGGCCTTCAGCTTCATCATCGCCGAGGGCGTCGAAGACGGCACAAGGTTCAAAATCGACGTCGCCATGAACTGCGGATCGAAGGCATGGGCCGGAAAAGTCTATATCACCGCCGGCCAAGCCAACTTCAGCTACGACGGCATGAACTGGGAGGGCGGATTTACGCCCGGTGAGACCATCACCTTGGTCGCCAACTTCCAGAACATTGGTCACTATATGGCCACCAACGCCATCGGAACCATCCAATGCGAGAATCCCAATGTAACCATCCTCAACGAAACCGTCGAACTCGGCACCATCGACCCCGAAGGCTCTGCCATGTGCGTGTTTGAAATCGCCATCGACGAGGCCTGTCCCGAAACCGAGCAAATCGTCGTCAACTTCGGCTTGACCGCCGATGGTGGCTTGACCGCCGAAGGCACAGCCACGCTGAAGAACAGCTGCAACGTGATCTTCGACCTCTCCGACAGCTACGGTGACGGCTGGAACGGCGCCAAGCTGACCGTCAGCTTCAGCGACGGCACGCCCTCGCAAGACCTCACTTGCAGCGGCAGCTCGAGCAACTACACCATCGAAGTCGGCAACGGCGTCCACGTCACCCTCTCATGGACCACCGGCCAATGGGATTCCGAATGCTCCTTCACGGTGAAGTATGAAGACGGTACGACGATTTACCAAAGCAACAACCTGCACTCGGGTGTCATCTTCGAGTTCGACTGCAACTGCTCAGGCAGCCAGCAGATGGGTATCTTCGAACCCGTGCAGAACCTCGACTACAGCATCCAGCCCAACCAAATCATCCTGACTTGGGATGTTCCCGAAAACGCCGTGATTTACATCATCATGCGCAACGGCATCACCATCGGCGAGACCGCAGAGGCCACCTACACTGACGACGTGGTTTTGGAAGGCACCTACACCTACAGCGTCATGGCCAAGTACGAGGACGGCGTTTCGATACCCGAACACATCATCGTCCGTGCCGAATGGGGACTCGATGAAAACGAAGCCGACTTCGCCATCTATCCTAACCCCGTCAGCAACACGTTGTACGTCAACGGCGGAAACGCCCAATACAACTACGAAATGTTCAACGGCATGGGCCAAATGGTGAACAAGGGCAACGGCCAAGGCTCGATGGAAATCAGCGTCGATGGCATGGCGAAGGGTGTTTACTTCCTGCGCCTGACCTCCGGCACGCAAACCACCGTGAAGAAGGTCGTGGTGGAATGATTGTCAATCGTTTCATGAACTGAAAAAAAGCCGCCTACGGGTGGCTTTTTTTCGTTGGAATGCGTACCTTTGCAAAAAAATCGGGCATTGAAGGCCTATCGCAACATCGCGGCACTGCCGCTTTCGGAATGGATCGTGCAACCCATGGACGAAACGGCCTCGAAACGACCTGCTGCGGGAAACCAAACCACGGAATAAAAGAAACAAAACCAACCAATTACACTATGAAAAAAAACTTTCTTTTTTTGCTTTTACTGCTGACAAGCAACCTGATGGCGATGTCCGCCGAACCCGTCAAGCTGCAAAGCCCCGACGGGCAAATGGAACTGACCTTTGAGCTGCGCGACGGCGTACCCTACTACGCCCTCAACCGCGCTGGAAAGCCTGTGGTCTTGCCCTCCAAAATGGGCTTCACCCTCGAATGGCGCGACGACTTGGCCCATGCCTTTGTCCTCAAAAGCACGGCTTTCGACAGCTTTGACGAGACGTGGGAACCCGTCTGGGGCGAAGAAGCCCGAATCCGGAACCATTACAACGAGCTTTTGGTGACGTTGGAACAGCCCGTCGGCTCCGTTTCAAGCATGGACCACTCCACCGAATCGCGAGCCACAGTGATGCAGATCCGTTTCCGCCTCTACGACGACGGCCTCGGCTTCCGCTACGAGTTCCCCGTCCCTAATGCGTTAGCCTGTTTCTGGTTCAAGGAGGAGCTTACCGAGTTTGCCATGGCCGGCGACCATACGGCTTGGTGGATACCGGGCGACTTGGACACACAGGAATACAACTACACCCAATCGCGGCTGTCGGAGATCCGGGGATTGTGGGAGGCAAGCCACAAGGATGGCGGCTGGCCTTGGACGGCGTTTTCCGAAACAGGCGTGCAGACGGCCTTGCAGATGAAGACCGACGACGGCCTCTACCTCAACATCCACGAGGCGGCCACGCTCGACTTCCCGACCATGCACCTCGAATTAATTGTTGATTCGTCGAATGTTGAATCGTCGAATCGTTCCTTAATCAACAATTCAACAATTCAACAACGCAACAATTCAACATTCACTTTCCGCGCTTGGCTCTGTCCAGATGCCGCCGGCTACAAAGGCCGCCTCAACGCCCCCTGCCACACACCCTGGCGCACGGTGATGGTCTGCACCTCGGCCACCGACGTGCTGGCTTCAAGACTGATCCTGAACCTCAACGACCCTTGCGCCTTGGAGGATGTCTCTTGGATCCACCCCGTGAAATACATGGGCGTATGGTGGGAAATGATCTCGGGCAAGAGCAGCTGGTCCTACACCAGCGACTTCCCGTCGGTAAGGATCGGTGAGACCGATTTCGAACACGCCAAGCCCACCGGCAACCACGGCGCCAACAACGCCAACGTGCGCCGTTACATCGACTTTGCCGCCGCCAATGGCTTCGACGCACTCCTCATCGAGGGGTGGAACGTGGGCTGGGAAGACTGGTACGGCAAGCAGAAGGAGTTCGTCTTCGACTTCCTCACGCCCTATCCCGATTTCGACTTGCCCGCACTGAACAAATACGCCCACGAAAAAGGCATCCGCCTCATCATGCACCACGAAAGCAGCGCGTCCACGGTGAACTACGAGCGCTGGATGGAGCAGGCCTACAACTTGATGAACCATTACGGCTACGATGCGGTGAAGAGCGGCTACGTGGGCACCATCATCCCCTATGCCGAAGGCCACTACAGCCAGCCCATCAACAACCATTACCACTACGCCATCACCGAAGCCGCCAAGCACCACATCATGGTGAACGCGCACGAAGCGGTGCGCCCGACGGGGCTGTGCCGCACGTGGCCCAACATGATCGGCAACGAGAGTGCGATGGGCACCGAGTTCCGCGAGCGCATCAAGCCCGGACATACCACCATTCTGCCCTTCACACGCCTGCAAGGCGGGCCGATGGACTACACGCCCGGCATCTTCGAGACCGATATGGGCAAAATCGTGCCTTGGGGCGGGAAGATGCAGACCACCATCTGCAACCAATTAGGCCTTTACGTTACCTTCTACTCGCCCTTGCAAATGGCCGCCGACTTCCCCGAGCACTACGCGCAGTTCATGGACGCCTTCCAGTTCATCAAGGACGTGGCGGTGGATTGGGACAAGAGCCTGTATCTCATGGCCGAACCTGGCGACTACATCGTGACGGCCCGCCATCCTAAACTCTCCTCACTGAACAAGGCCGCCGAAGGTGTGGGCACGCTGCCCGACGGCAAGAAAGGAGTGATTTCAAACGCAATGAGATTCGTTTACGACATCCCCGAAGACATCCAACTATTAACTGACAACCATCAACTGCCAACTCCAAAAGATGTGTGGTATGTGGGCGGCATCACCGACGAGAACGCCCGTGAGCTTGAAGTGAAATTGGATTTCCTCAAAGCAGGCGTGAAATACGAGGCCACGATTTACTGCGATGCTAAAGACGCAAGCGGCGTCCCTGACGCCAGCTACAATGCACAGGCCTACACCATCACGAAAAAGACCGTGACCTCCAAATCGACACTGAAGCTGAGGATGGCCCCTTGCGGCGGATTCGCCGTTTCGTTACGGTCGCGCTGACCCTCTCTCTTTGCCCGCAATGAGGAGAAGTCATGGCTTAACCCTCACCTTGCCGCCTTGTCGCATCATGGCATCCCACCATCTCACAGGAAGCAAGGCATTGAGAGACAGCACTGTACCTACAAATCGGCCTCGGCAGTAACGCGCCTTCGGCCTGCGGCTATTGACGGCACGGCAAACCAAGCGGGTGATGACCTCGGGCTTGGAAAGCCAACGCGACTCGTAGGCCCATCCTATGTTGTCAGCCCAGCGCATCCCCGCTTCCTCGTAAGCCGTGCCCGCCGCCGACTCCCTCAAATGCCGCGAGGCGATGACGCCCCAGTCGGTTTTGATGGCTCCCGGCTCGATTTTCACCACATCAATGCCAAAAGGCTTTGTCTCCATGCGGAGGGCGTCGCTGAGAGCCTCCACTGCATACTTGGTCACGCTGTACCAGCCGCCCATGTAAAACACCACCTTACCCGCGATTGACGAAGTGTTGATGATGCGTCCATGACCCTGCTTGCGCATATAGGGCAACACCAACTGCGTAAGACGTGCCAAGCCGAAAACATTGACTTCCAGCTGTTTTCGCGCCTCATCCAAAGCCACGTTCTCAATGGCCCCGAAATAACCGTAGCCCGCGTTGTTGATCAACACATCGATATGTCCTTCGGCTTTGACGACAGCGTCAACGCCTTCCCGCATTGCGTCATCGTCGGTTACATCCATCCTGAGGACTTGCACGCCATCGGCTTTCAGAGACTCCATCAGCTCGACGCGGCGTGCGGCGGCCCAAACTCGATGGCCTTGTCGCGCAAGGGCTTGAGCCGCATCGAAACCGATGCCGCTGCTTGCGCCTGTAATGAGGATAACTTTCGACTTGCTCATCGGACCAACATCAACTTATTATGGATTCGGGCAAAGCCATTCCCACCTGCCAAAAGCAGCATGGCAAGCGAAAAGCCCGTCCTAAAAACACGTTTTGTCTTCATAGCGACAGTTGTTGAATCGAGCCACAAAAATACGCACATTTTCAGGAAAACGAAATAAAAACTATCTTTGCCGAAAAATCCAGGCCGATGAAAAACTACCTATACACTTTGGAAATGGAGACGCGCGACTACGAGTGCGACATCCAGGGCATCGTGAACAACGCCAACTACCAACACTATCTTGAAGCGACGCGCCACAAATGGCTTCAGCTGGAAGGGCAGTCGTTCCGAAGATGGCACGAAGCCGGCATGGACGTGGTGGTGGCTGAAATCACGATGAAATACAAGACACCACTACATGGGCAGGAGGCTTTCCTCTCGTGCCTCAACGTGCGCCGCGACGGGGCTCGTTTCATCTTCGAGCAGGACCTCTACCGCAAAGCCGACATGAAGCTCAGCGTAGCTGCCACGGTTTCAACGGTTTGCATAATCAATGGCCGCCTGACACGAGGCGACGAACTGGCCGAGATGTTCGCCAAATACCTATAGGCACAAAAATGCGGGCCGAATCACTTCAACCCGCATTTTCCATTTCACCGCAAGAAACAGTTACCTGATACGCTTGTAGCCATAAACAGCCTGTGCGCCAAGCTCTTCCTCGATGCGGATGAGTTGGTTGTACTTGGCCATGCGGTCGGTGCGGCTCAGCGAGCCAGTCTTGATTTGGCCGCTGTTGGTGGCCACGGCGATGTCGGCGATGGTGGTGTCCTCGGTCTCGCCCGAGCGGTGACTGGTCACGGTGTTGTAGCCGTGGCGGTGAGCCATCTCAATGGCATCGAGGGTTTCGCTGAGCGAGCCGATTTGGTTCACCTTGATGAGGATGGCGTTGCCTGCGCCCATGGCGATGCCTTTTTCGAGGAACTTCACGTTGGTCACGAAAAGGTCGTCGCCCACGAGTTGGCAGCGGTCGCCGATGGCTTGCGTGAGCTTCACCCAGCTCTCCCAGTCGTTCTCGTCGAGGCCGTCCTCGATGGAATCAATCGGGTACTTGTTGATGAGTTCCTCAAGGAACTTGACCTGTTCGTCGGCAGAGAGTTTCTTGCCGTTGGGGTCTTTCTTCTTGCCACCCTTCAGTTGGCTGTAGTCGTAGAAATACTGGCCGTTTTCCAAGAAGGCGAACTCGGAAGCGGCGCAGTCGAGGGCGATTTTCACGTCCTTGCCGGGTTCGTAGCCGGCCTCGCGGATGGCTTGGCAGATGATGTCCAAGGCATCCTCGGTGCTGTTGAGGGCTGGGGCAAAGCCGCCTTCATCGCCGACAGCGGTGGAGAGGCCGCGCTTCTTGAGCAGCTTGGCCAAGGCGTGGAACACCTCGGCACCCATGCGCACGGCTTCCTTCAGTGTGGGAGCGCCCACAGGACGGATCATGAACTCTTGGAAGGCGATGGGGGCATCGGAGTGGGCGCCGCCGTTGATGATGTTCATCATCGGGACGGGCAGCGTGTAGGTGTTGGTGCCGCCAATGTAGCGATAAAGCGGCATGTTGAGCGCGTTGGCGGCGGCTCTTGCGGCGGCCAACGAAACGCCGAGGATGGCGTTGGCGCCGAGCTTGCTCTTGGTGGGTGTGCCGTCCAAAGCAATCATCTTGGCGTCGAGGGCGCGTTGCTGGAACACGCAATCGCCGACGAGGGCCGGAGCGATGACGGTGTTCACGTTGTCGACGGCCTTTTGGGTGCCCTTGCCACCGTAGCGGTTCTTGTCGCCGTCGCGAAGCTCAAGGGCTTCGTTCTCGCCCGTCGAAGCGCCCGAGGGCACGCTGGCGCGACCCATCACGCCGTTTTCCAAAGTCACTTCCACCTCAACGGTGGGGTTGCCTCTCGAATCGAGGATCTCTCTTGCATGAATCTTAGTTATTTTCATCATTTCCGTGTAATTGTTATTTCGCGTATGGATTGGTTTTCGGGGCGCAAAGATACACAATCTTGCAAAAAGCAAAAAAAAACGCGAAAAGAAAAAAATTAGTAGTAATTTTGCCGATTCTAAAAAAGCACCGACATGCATAAGGTATTTTTGCCCATATATCGCTTTTTCCGTCAACGGAAAACACTGATGTACAGCATCATGTCCATTTCGTTAGTGGTCTTCTTTTTCTTTGGGCTGAAGCTCCATTTCGAGGAAGACATCTCGAAATTGCTGCCCGAATCGAATGTGGAGAGCCAGCTGGCCTTCTCATCGATACAATTGAAGGACAAGATTTACATCCAAATGGAATCGGCTGACAATCCCCTCAGTCCCGAAGTGCTGGCTGAACGCACCGACGAGTTCATCGACCTCCTGTTTCAACAGGATTCAACAAACCATTTCATTTCCAATGTGTTATACAAGCTGGAACCTGAGATGGCCCTCAATGCCTTGGACTTCGTGATCGGACACATTCCTTCGTTCATCGACACAGCAGCCTACCGCGACTTCGAAAAGGCCATGGAACCCGAAGCCGTAGAACGGCAGATGTGGGTCAACTATAACATGATGATGGAGGACGAGACCGGCGACATCACGCAGGCCATCGCCTACGACCCGTTCAACCTTCGCGGAGCGGTGCTGGGCGACGCCATCGAAGGCGCGACGAACAGCTTCAACATCATCGACGGGCATTTCTTCAGCCCCGACAGCACCGTAACCATCGCCTACCTTGCGCCAGCTTTCCGCTCGTTGGACTCGTGGTCAGCCACCCATTTCGCCAAAATGCTCTCGAAGGCGCAAAAGGAGTTCGAGACCTCGCACCCCGACGTGAAAGTCCACGCCCACGGCGACCCCATCGGCAGCGTCTCCAATGCCGGCCGCATCCGTTCCGACTTGGTGCTTACAGTAGGCATTTCGCTGATACTCATCCTCTTACTACTTGGATTGTGTTTCCACAGCCTCGCCTTTTTGTGGAAGATGCTGCTACCTATATTATATGGCACGGCATTTTCGTTGGCCTGCATCTATTGGATCAAGGGCGACATGTCGCTCATGGCCTTGGGCTTGGGCGCGATAGTGCTCGGCGTGGCCATCAGCTACTGCCTCCATGTGCTTATCCACCATTTCTTCGTCGGCGACCCCGAAAAGCTTCTTGCCGACGAGTCAACACCGGTGTTTTTGGGTTGCCTCACCACGGTGGGCGCTTTCTGTAGCCTGCTGCTCACCGACAGTGCCTTGCTCCGCGACTTCGGCCTGTTTGCCTCGTTTGCGCTGATAGGAAGCACACTGTTCGCCCTCATTTTCCTGCCACATTTCCTGCCGAAGCGCAATGCCAAGGCCGACAGCAAGACCTTCCGTCGCATCTCGCGCCTCAACAACCTGCCGTTCGACAAGAAACCCTGGTTCCTTGCACTGATGGTGATTATCCTTGCCGTGGGCATCGCTTTCTCCGGCAAGGTGAAATTCGACAGCGACTTGCGCAACCTCGACTACAACTCGCCCGCCGAAGTGGAAGCCGAAAGCCTCTTCAACGAAAAGAACAACGACGGTTTCTTCCACCTCTATTTCGCCACTGTCAGCACCGACATCGACGAGGCCTTGGAGGCCGACAAACTGCTGATGGTCAAGCTGGATTCGCTGAAGCTGAAAGGTCTTGTCCACAGCTATACCGACATGATTCCCAAGCTGTTCGTCACCCAAAAGGAACAAGAGCAACGCATTGCCGCCTGGAGCGCCTATTGGACCGAAGAGCGAAAAACCGAAGCAATCGACATGGTGGACAAGGGCGCAAAAGAGTTCGGCCTCGACCCGATGTTGTTCTACGAGTTCAAGGATCTTTTGGATGCCGAATACGAACCCGCCTCACTGATGGAAAGCGGCGTGATTCCTGACAACCTATTGGGCAACTTCATCGAGTGCAACGCCGACAACCAATACATGGTCTTCACCGACGTGGCCATGCGCTTCGATGAAAAAGACATCGTCACCGACGCATTGGTGACCAACCCCAAGACCTTCGTCCTCGAGCCGTTCTACTACTGCAAGAGCATGGTCGAGGTCATCCACGACGACTTCAACATCGCCGTGTGGATTTCGTCGCTCTTTGTGTTGGTCATCTTGCTCATTTCGTTCCGCAACATCATCACGGCGCTGCTGTCGTTCCTGCCGATGGTAATCAGTTGGTTCATGGTGCAAGGCTACATGGCCATCCTCGGCCTTGAGTTCAACCTCATCAACATCGTCATCGCCACTTTCATCTTCGGCGTTGGCGTGGACTACAGCATCTTCATCACCGAAGGCCTGTTAGCCGAAGCGCGAACCGGCGACCACGACATGCTGACGTGGCACAAAGTGGCCATCTTCTTCTCGGCGGTCATCCTTGTCATCGTGACGGCTTCGCTGCTTTTCGCCGTGCATCCCGCCATCCGCTCCATCGGACTGATAACGCTCATCGGCATGGCTTCGACCATCATGATTTCCTACGCCTTGCAGCCCTTCGCTTTCAGGCAGCTGATGAAATGGCCATGGTATCAACGCAGCGTGATAAAGAAGAGCAAATAAGACCACAACACCATTGGAGCATAATAACCAAAGAAAAATGCGGCCTAGGTAGCATTTTTTTTCTTTATACTCGGCGGAATGTGCTTTTTTTTGACACATTCCGCCGAGTATAGGTGCTTTTTCTGTATTTTTGCGTCTGTAAATAATTGAACCATGCTAATTGGAAGAATAAAAGAACAAGAACGGTTACACAAGGCCGTTGCCGAGGAAGAATCCACATTTGTGGCTGTCTATGGACGGCGACGCGTGGGAAAGACCTATTTGGTAAGGGAGACTTTGGGCAACTGTTTCACATTTTACCATACGGGCTTGGCCAAATCGACCATGAAAAAACAATTGGCCGCATGGCGCTTGTCGCTTAGAGAATACGGGATGAAAAATGCCAAAACGCCCAAGACGTGGTTGGAGGCCTTAGACATGCTGAAAGACATTGTAAGAAATTCGTCCGCCCCAAAAAAAATCCTATTTATCGACGAACTTCCGTGGATGGACACCCAGCGTTCAGGCTTCGTTTCCGCCCTCGAACACTTTTGGAATGGTTGGGCTTCGGCCAGAAACGACATTGTTCTGATCGTATGCGGTTCAGCAACATCTTGGATTATCAGCAAGATTATCAAGAATCATGGAGGGCTGCACAACCGAGTGAACGTGAAAATCCATCTGCAACCTTTCACGCTGCACGAATGTGAGGAATACGCTTCCCATCGAAAACTTGGTATGAATCGCCGGCAGTTGATGGAATGTTACATGGTGATGGGCGGCATTCCTTATTATTGGTCCAAACTGGAACGAGGCTACAGTCTACAGCAAAACATTGACAACCTGTTTTTTGCCCACGACGGCGAATTGCACGATGAGTATGGGGCACTTTATGCGTCGTTGTTCAAAAACCCTGAACCTTATATCAAGGTGGTCCATACGCTTGGCACGAAAAAAATCGGCATGACCCGAGAGGAGCTGATTAATGAAGGCAAAATACCCGACAACGGAAACCTTTCAAGGGTTTTGGATGATTTGGAGACTTGCGGATTCATCAGAAAATACAACTCCTTTGGCCTGAAGGCAAAGAACGCCATGTTCCAACTCATCGATTCTTACACCCTTTTCTATTATAGATTCATCGAAGGCAACATCCAAGGCGACGAGCATTTCTGGTCGTCGCAGGCAAGTTCGCCATTTTATTACAATTGGTGCGGACTGGCCTTTGAGAGGGTGTGTCTGCTCCATCTGCTGCAAATCAAGGCGGCACTTGGCATTAGTGGGATAGTTAGCAATGCCTATTCATGGCGTTCCATACCCAAGCAAAAGAATGAGACCGGAGCGCAAATCGACTTGCTCATCGACCGCAATGACCAAGTCATTGACTTATGCGAGATGAAATACACCAAAGACCCCTTCGAAATGAACAGCGAGGAGGACGAGAAGGTGCAGCACCGCCTTTCCCGATTCCTTTCCGACACCAAGACGGACAAGGCCGTGCATCTTGTATTGGTTTCGGCCAACGGTGTCAAACGCAACGCCTATTCCGATGAATTCCAATCCATCATCACAGCCGAAGCCTTGTTCCACGAATAACAAAAACACACCTATACTTGGCGGAATGTGCTTCTTTTTGACACATTCCGCCAAGTATAGGCACATTCGACCCGTCGACAGAGACCGCAGACGGTTCTGTTGGGCGGACACACAAGGCGTGTTCCTAGACCAAAACCAAAAAAGGTGGGTGTAATACAGAAAAACCAAAATCGCATTGAAAAAAACGGTATTTTTGCGCGATTTTTTTGAAAACCACCTTAATGGAAAAAACCACTGAACTCGACAGCCTCACCTTCGCCGCCATGCTCCGCCAAGGCGCGGCGCAGTTGGGCAAGGACAAGAAGGTCGTCAACGACCTGAACGTGTTCCCCATCCCCGACGGCGACACGGGCGACAACATGCTGATGACCCTCAGGGCGGGCTGCAACGCGCTTGAAAACCACCTCGGTACGCTTTCCGAACTCGCTTCGGCGGCCTCGTCGGGCATGCTGCTCGGCGCGAGAGGCAACAGCGGCGTCATCCTTTCGCGCATCTTCGCTGGATTGGCCAAAGGATTGCAGGGCATAATCGTGGCTGATACACAATCCTTTGCGAAGGCGATGGATTCCGCCGTCAAGGAGGCTTACAAGGCCGTGCCCGTTCCCGTGGAAGGCACCATCATCACCGTGCTTCGCGAAGGCGCGGCGGGTGCCGATGCCAAGGGCGACTTGAACCATTATTTTGAGACTTTGCTCGATGCGATGCAGGTCTCCCTCGACCATACGCCCGAGCTGCTTCCCGTACTGAAAGACGCGGGCGTGGTGGATAGCGGCGGCGCGGGACTGCTCAGCATTTTCCGAGGCATGAACGACGCGCTGAACGACAACATCTCCCACGAGGAAATCGAGCCGACGACGGCAACGACACCGCAGGTCGAACTCGACAAGTTCACCGAAAACAGCACGCTCGAGTTTGGCTATTGCACCGAGTTCCTGCTCCGCCTGATGCGTTCGAAGGTCGATTTGGAGGCTTTCGACGAGGCGGTCATCATCGACTATTTGAATAAGGTGGGCGAGTCGGTGGTGGCCTTCCGCGAAGGCACGATAGTGAAAGTGCATGTGCACACCTTCACGCCCGGCGTGATCCTCAATGAAATGCAGAAATACGGCGAGTTCCTGACCCTCAAGATCGAGAACATGGCGCTTCAACACCATCAATCGACCAACCGCGACAACGCCTCGTTCAAGCTGCCGCCGAAGCACTACGGCGTGGTGACGGTGGCCTCGGGCGAAGGCCTCATCAACGCCTTCCGCGAAATCGGGGCCGACGAGGTGATTGCCGGCGGGCAGACCATGAACCCCTCGACGCAGGACTTCTTGGACGCTTTCGCCCGCATCAACGCGCAACACATCCTCGTGTTCCCCAACAACAAGAACATCAAAATGGCCGCCGACCAAGCCGCCGGACTCTATAAAAACGCTGACATCCATGTGCTTCCATCGACCACCATCGGCGAAGGCTACTACGGCATCGGCTACATCGACCGCGACAACGCCAATGTCGATGAGGTCATCGCCAACGTCACGGAACTCATGCAGGCTGTGGTGACGGGCATGGTCAGTACCGCCATCCGCGAGGCTGAGGGCGACCAAGTGAGTGTGCACAAGGGCGACTATGTGGGCTACAGCGGCAAGCAACTCCTCAGCGATAGTCCCAACCGCACCGAGGCTGCCAAAATGCTGTGCGAGCGCATCGGGGCCGCCGAGCGCGACGTGATGTTGGTCTTCTTCGGTGCGGATGTACCTCAAAATGAAGCCGAAAGCCTCGTCGCCGACCTGCAAGCCCAATACAAGAACCTTGAAATCATGTTGAACAACGGCACACAACCCGTTTACGATTATATTATCGTTTGTATATGAATAGATTATTTGACGCGAGACTTCGAGACACGAGACACGAGACATTAATCCCCCCAACCCCCTTAAAAGGGGGAGCGTCCCGTGTCCCGCAGTCCCGTGTCCCGTGTCAAAAAAACAAATATCATGCTGACATTCTTTAGCGACACCGATTGCGACATCACTCCCAAGGAGTGCGCCGCCTACAACATCAAACTCATCTCGATGCCTTACACCGTTGGCAATCAGGTGATTTACCCCTACATCGACTTCGACGAGTTCGACTCGCGCGAGTTCTACGACATGCTCCGCGCCGGCACCATGCCGACCACGAGCGCCATGAGCGAAGAGGCTTATATCCAGCACTTTGAGCCTGAATTTGCTGCGGGCAACGACATCCTCTATGTGCATTTCTCGTCGGGCACGTCGAACACCTTCACCATCATGCACCAAGCCTTGGAGAAGCTGAAGGCGAAGTATCCCGAAAGGAAGTTCTACGAAGTGGACACGTTAGGTATCAGTGCCTTGTGTTACAACATCGTCCTCGAAGTCGCCGACCTGCTGAAAGCCGGCAAGACCGCCGAGGAAATCGTGGAGTGGGCCAAGGTGGAAGTGCCGAAGTTTCCGATGTATTTCTTCGCCGACGACCTGAAGTTCTTCCGCCGCAGCGGTCGCGTGAGCGGCCTGGCGGCCACCATGGGAGGCTTCATCGGCATTAGGCCCATCATCTACCTCAACGACGAGGGCAAGATGGTGAGTATCGGCAAGGAGACCGGTCGCGCCAAGGCCATCGCGCGTTTGGTGCAATACGTCGAAGACCTCGGCGAGGACGTGAAGGCCCACCGCGTGGTCATCGGCCACTCGGACTGCCCCGACATCGCCGCCGAAGCCGAGCGACAGCTGAAGGAGAAGTTCGGCTCAGACCTGAACGTCATCACCACCGTCGTCAACCCGACCATCGGCAGCCACTGCGGACCTAATGGACTGGGCATTTGCTTCCATGCCAAGCATCGGTAATTGAAAATAGCTGTAGGGCTGTCAAATTACAACGAGTTACTTGAATGGAAAACGAGCGCGTCAAAAAGCTGCACGATTCACCAAGTCATCATAAGCCATTTTCATCAATGCCTTAACCCTTTCGTTATCCAATTGATTGAATATGTTTTCGCTTACTTCCAAAAGGCTCTCGACGGCTTCCTTGTCTTTCTTTTGCTGTTCCCGTGCCTCCATGATGACAAAGGAAGGTAATGTTGCACAACTCCATTCACCATCGGAAAGGCGATAATCGGCAATCATGTTCCTCGCGAAACAGTCGAAAAGGCAAATTCTGTCCACGGACTTTTCGGCATAGAGCTTGTCTAACGATGTCGGCAAGCCTTCAACCGCCGCGTTGTGCGAGTCTATCTCAATCATCCTGCCGAAACCCTTGCTTTGCATCTCTTTGAAATAGCGGACAAAAGCGTTCAGCAGCGAGAATTCCTTGCAGGCAGCGATGGCGAATGCAGCGGTTTCATATCCATTGAAACGTAGTTTTGCGGCAGTTTGGAGTGGCACCGAAGCCGATCGCATCGTGCCTTCCACCACAAAACTATAGCGATGCCTCACCGATTCGTCAATCAACCCTTCCGTGAACACGTTGGAAAAGATTTGCGTTTCCTTGGAATAGTTCCAAAGGTCTTTACAAAGTATGCCAAATTGGGGATGCCAGTTTCGATAATTGTCTCCGTTTATCGCAAAAAACTGTCTGTCAGGATATAACCTTTCCGCCCAAAGGTTCAATTGCCCTTTTCCCACAGCACCTTGGCCGCCCAATAGAATGCCACAAGGATGGCTGTCGGGATAAATTTCCCTGAAGTATTCCTCTTTTTTCTCCTCGAATATGCCCAGAACTTCATTGGTTTGCATACGAGGCCTTGACTATTGGGGAATAAAGACGAAACACCTTGTCATATAGTGAGATACGTGCTTTTTCATTGCCATTTCTTCCCGTCAAGACACCTTCCTCGTAGCAATACATGTCGATTTTTTCATCCAGTTCCTTGCGTTCGCGTTCACTCGTGGCTTCTTGCTTTTGCTTGCTTGCCATCACCCTCATCAGATTGATGATGTCGATGGCCAAATCGTAGTTCATGGCTTGTTCTGCTGCACTCATGATTATGGTGGTTTATTGGGTGCAAAATTACATTTTTTCCGACGACTTTCCGCCTAAAAATGACATTTTTCTGACGAGCTTGATTTGGGAGGCACAAAAAAATTCTCCCATCGGGATTTCACCGACAGGAGAATTTTGCTGGGCTGTCGTACTACGGCAGCCGTATTGTCGTTTCGTCGCAGGCGGCTGCCTCGATGTGACAGCCCTACAAACAATGATTGTTATTCCACAACAACCTTCTTTACTACTCCTTCATCTGATTTGATGAAGTAGATTCCCGAAGACACTGTGATTTGGTGAGTACCATTTTCAGAGTGGCTTGTGGTGATGACTTGGCCAAGTGTGTTGAACACTGTTACGTCAGTCGTTCCTTCAACGGTGAACTCACCATTGGAAGGATTGGGGTAGAGTTTAAAGGTTTTGTTTTGGTGTTCGCCGATACCGACGATTCCCTCTTCGCTACGGTTGGAGAGCAATCTGCTCTCACTCTTGCCGTTTTCAACGCCTTGAACAACTACATGTCCCTCGTTGAACTGGTTTTCTGAGCAGGTGTAGCTGGTGACACTAGCACCGACGAAGTCGATGACTGTCAGGTCACCATCTTTGGCACCTGGATGCCACTCACAGATGTTATAACCTAAGAGGTCGTATCCCGTAGGGACATTCCAGTTGACCTCGATGGTATTGTTGATACCTGTCAAGTAAGCCATGTGGATGGTCTCTTTGGGATAGCTCACGATGGGACATTCTGTGCCGTCTGTGGCGACAGCTGTGAGTGTGTAAGTACGGGATGCGGAACCACTACCGATATTGTCAGTGAACTGACCATCGGAGTAGGGGGCTGTGCCGACCTGCATACCGTCACGCTTCACGATGACATGGTCG
>JAFSJF010000027.1 GCA_017439405.1 Bacteroidales bacterium | reverse complement strand
GTTCGGTTGCCAGTCACGGTGAAGGTGTAATTCGCGTTGGTGGAAACCTGCGCGCCGTTCTCTGTCCACCTCAAGAAGGTGTAACCCGTGGCGGGTGTGGCATGCAGTGTGCAGCTTTGGCCGTGGTTATACGTGCCACCGCCTGTAGCCGTTCCGCCATTGCTGGGGTTGGCTGTAGCCGTTATGGTGTAGCTGTTCGCTTGGAACTGCGCCACAAGGGTTCGGTTGCCAGTCACGGTGAAGGTGTAATTCGCATTGGTGGAAACCTGCGTGCCATTCTCCGTCCACCTCAAGAAGGTGTAACCCGTTGCGGGTGTGGCCGTTAGGGTGCAAGTTTGTCCTTGTTGGTAGGTGCCGCCACCCGTCACCGTGCCACCGTTGCTTGGATTAGGCGAAACATTGATGGTGTAGTTGTTCGGTGCTTGCTCCGCAAAGTTGGCCACCAATGTACGGTCTTGCGTCACCGTGAAAGTGTAGTTGGCATTGGTGCTCACCTGCTGTCCGTTCTCGGTCCAATACATGAATTTGTATCCATTGGCTGCCGTGGCAATCAATGTACAGCTTTGGCCGTGGTCGTAAGAGCCATCTCCACTCACTGTTCCTCCAGTGTTCGGGTGAGCCATGGCAGTTATCGTATAACTCATTTTGGTGAAATTGGCCGTCAAGGTGCGGTCGGCGTTCACAATGAAAGTCCAGTTGGCATGGGTCGAGACCACTTCGCTGTTTTCCGTCCAGTTGGTGAAGGTAAAGCCTTCGTTAGCCGTTGCCCTTACGGTGCATTGCTGGCCTTGCTCGTAAGTGCCGCCACCCGTCACTGTGCCACCTTCCTCTGGGTTGGCCGTCGCATTAACTGTGTATTCGGTAGGAGCCTGAACCTCGAAGTTGGCTGTCAAGGTGCGGTTGCGCGTCACGGTGAAGGTGTATTCCGAAAGGCCGTTCACCTGTTCGCCGTTCTCCGTCCAGTTCACAAAGGCAAAGCCTGGTTTTGCCGTGGCATTCACCGTGCAGCTTTGCCCCTCTTGGTAGGTGCCACCGCCCGTCACCGTGCCGCCTTCCGTCGGGTTGGCCGAAACGTTGATGGTGTATTCGTTGGGTTGTAGCTCGGTGAAATTGGCTTTCAAGCTGCGGTTGCCAGTCACCGTAAAGGTGTAGTCAGCCTCGGTGGAGACCACATCGCCCTCGTCGATCCAGTTGGCGAAGGCATAACCTTCGGCAGGCACGGCATGGACGGTGCAGGATTCACCATAATGAAGACTTCCACCACCGCTCACGCTGCCGCCTTCGGCGGGATTGGCGGCAACGGCTATCGAGTAGCTTTTCACTTGGAAGTGTGCCGTGTAAGTCGCCGACTCCTTGACAGCGAAGCTGTATTCGGCCTCCGTCGAGACTGTGTTCCCACCACGAGTCCACTTCACGAAGTCGTAGCCCATATTTGGGGTAGTCACCAAAGTACAAGTGTCGCCATAGGCGTAGCCACCCGCGCCCGTTGCCGTCCCGCCTTCTTCAGGAACTATCCCGACGGAGATGATGTAAGCATCAGCGCTGAAGTTCGCCACAAGGTTCCGTTCCACGGTCACAGGGAATGTGTAACTCGTCTCCGCGCTCACCTGATTCCCGTTCTCTGTCCAGTTGACGAAAGTGTAGCCTGCTGCGGCTCCGGCCACCACGGTGCAGGTAGTGCCCGCCTCATAGGTGCCGCCACCGATGGCCACGCCACCATCCTCGGGCATACAGCTCACATGGATGTCAACCGGCATCCCTGGCAACGCCGACATCTCAAAGTTCATCACGTTGCCCAATCCAACTCCCATCGCGTTTCTTGCGTAGGCACGAACATAGTATTGTTTGCCAGGCGACAGTCGCTCCATGTAAACCGTGTACGTCCCAAGCCCCGTGCTGTCGCATTGAAGCGTAGCATCGGCCACGCTTGGGTTGCCTGTCGTGTTCCAACAGATGCCCTGCTCCGTCACTGGCGACCCGCCTTCGCTCACGACCTCGCATTTCACGCGGCACGTCGTGCTGTCGATGGCCAAAACCTCCAAGGTGCGAGCCATCGGCATCTCGTCAAGAACGGCAACATCCAACGTCGTGAACGTTTTGGATTCAGTGACGTATGGCTCGGTAGCGCCGTAGTCCACCTTATAATAATAGGTGTATGTGGTACTGGGGCGAAGCCCCGTCATGCCGATGGAAAACGCTTTTCCGTTCAGTTCGGCTGCATACTCGCCGACGGCGTTGCCTCCTTCCGTAACGCACGCCGCCAGTCCTTTTATGGCGATGGGGCAATCATACGTCCCCGTAAGGGTCGCCGAACTTGTCCCAACCGACAGTTCCTCGCCGACAATCCTAAACTGTTCAATCCCAACTTCAGGGTCTTTCTTGCAAGCGGCCAACAGGAGCATGACTCCTATCGCCACTATCGTTGCCTTTGGATTCTTCATGATGATGTATTTTTCGCGATTCGCAAAAATACATCATCTCGGTCACCCAAAGCCTTTCAATCTGTTGCAGCATTCGCCAAGAATGTTGCGGAATCCGCAACAACAATCCGTCACACAATCACTTCGAAAATGCGCTTCCCGTTCCACTCGATCCATTGCGGCTCGGCGGTACTCTTGTTCTTGGAAAAATCGAAGGTCACAAGGTAGCCTTCCTCCAGGCCACGGACGGCCAAGTATTCGGAAAGCTGGTCGCGACCGTGTTCCTCATACTTGTCGCCATGCCAGATTTTCAACTCCACAATGAACTCCTGCTTGTCGTAAGTGACAACCAAGTCCATGCGGCGGTTGTCGCGGGTCTGCGGCTCCACATAGTAGAAGCCCGTGCCGTTGATGATAGGTTTGAGGAAGGTGAGGAAAAGCAGGCGGCCCTCCCTTTCGAGGAACGGCACGGTGCTGTCGCGGTACTCCTCGTGCATGAGGTCACGGAACCGCGTCGCCACATGCTCCATGTTGAGCTTGCCGTTTACGACATAATTCGTTATGAATGGTGATAGCCTCGTGGAGTTCTTAATGCTGTAATCAACAGTGTAATAGAGATATAAGGCTTCCTCGAACACCAAGTTGTGTACAGCCACCCTACCGTTTCTGTTTTGGATGTAGGAGAACATGTTCCCCATGTTGACCATCGGATTCAGCAATGTGTAAGCATAATCCTCGCTGTTGACAGCCACTTGGAACATGAACTCGCGGAAATCCGGATAATGCTCCAGGTTTTTTGACAAGTCGTCCATCAAAGTGCTGCCTCCTTGCACAATCTTCTTGACAGCCCTGACGACACTTTCGGTTGCCCATTCCTTGTCGAACTGCTCGTCGATGATTTTGCAAATGTAGCTCACGAGGAAAGGATACCCGTTGGTGTATTTGTAGATTTCCTCACTGATGGCTTCGATGTCCATGCCCGTGTGCATGTCGTTCTCGTAGTCGCCGAGCATCTGGGCGATTTCCTCGGGGTGGAAGGTCATGTCGACGTTGAAGTCGGCGGCGATGTTCCATGGGGAGTTGTACTTCTTTTCCGATTCCGGCCTAATCTTCAGCTTGAGATTCTTCACGTCATACACGCCCGCGAGCACCACGCTATAGAAAGTGCTCGACATGCCTTTTCGGTTGCGTTCCAAGTATTTGTTGCGCAACATGCCGAGGAAGTCAAGAAAGAGTTGGTTGTCGAGGCTTTTGTCCACTTCGTCTATCGTTACCACGACGGGTTTCTCCACCACATTGCAGAAATGGCTGATGACAACCGACAGGTCTTCCATGGATGTCGCCGCACTGTTTTGCCATATTCCTACAGCCGTATCGTCGGGGCCAAGCGTGAGGATGTTTTCTTTCATCTGTCTGGCGAACATGGAGACAAAGGCTGCGTTTGAGGCGTATGCCGAGCTGTCGATTCCCTCTAAGCTCAAGGGAATCACGAGATAGCGGTCTGACAATCTCCGCCAGATGGCATCCAAGGTCGTCGTTTTCCCATACTGCCGTGCCCTGTTGATGGTGAAATACTTTCCCTTATCTATCAGACTTTCAACGGACTCGAATCGTTTTTGTGTATTGACCATATAGTGCCATTCAGGGTTGCAACTGCCTGTGACGTTGAATTCTTTTCTCATAACGCATCGGTTTTATCAATCGGCAAAGATACATTTTTTTCTCACACCACCTTCCCCTGTTTTTTACGCATCAACTTTTTTGTTCGTTCCGTTTTTTTCTCCTCTCAAACTCCTCCGCCAAGTCGCGGAAGAAATTGTGGTTCAATTCCTTGGAATAGCGATAAAGTTGGTCTGTTTCGAGGCTTTGCTTCCTTACGATGCGATACACGTTGCTGCGGTCGGTACCGATGCGGTCGGCGAACTCATGTTTTGAGACGTGCTGCTCATACATCACCTCGGCCACCATTTCGCCGACGTGGACAAACAAACACTTGCTTTTTTCTTCTTCATTCATGATTCGATTGATAGCTGGAGACATTGCCATCAATCGTTTGCCGAAATAACAGAAAGGTGTGGGCCTTTCCACCATATTCACGGGGAGCCTCGCATGAACCCCGTCCTACCCAATGAAAACAACCCACACCTGTTCAGTGTGGGCATCGGCTTCATTGAGTAGGCAACAAAGTTTTGCTCCTCGTAAATCCTATATTATCCGACAATTGCAAATCATCAGTTTGCGAGGCTTTTGATTTGAATATGAATAACAGCTAATGCCTTGGTTTGTAATATGCTAAATTCTTTTTTTCCTAATTGTAATACGTCCCTTCCTTCGTTTGATAGGGTGCAAAAATACACAAAAGACAGGAACAAGGGGAAAATAATCGAGCTTTTGGAGAAAAAAGCGCCAGTTTTAGCTGAATTGCAATCTATTCGCAACCATGCCGATGCTATTCGAAATGCTCAATCCGACACCAATGCTGCTTTGTCTCCCTCTCGTAAGTGACTCCCACAAGCAGCAGGCGATTGGCATATTGCTCCACCTTGTCGGGATATTGCTTGCGCTTGATCTGCTCGATGGCAGTGTCAACGGCCTTGTCGTATTCCAGTTCGATGACGATGGCGGGGCTGCCGACATTGATGTATGCGCCCATGGCTTACGATTTTGCTGCAAAGGTAGCATTTTTTACACAATTCAAGCAAAACTCCGTACATTTGCCGAAAATTTCACCTAACAATGGAAAACAATTTCGACCCCAACGCAGCCGCCACCGCCGACAGCGGCATCTACGGCCTGCCTTGCACCGCCGAGGAGGCGCAAATCGTCATCATCCCCGTGGAATGGGAACTCACGACCAGTTACAACCGAGGCACCGTCGATGGTCCGGCGATCATCATGGAGGCCTCGCTACAGGTGGACCTTTGCCACCACGACTACCCCGACTTGTGGCAAAAAGGCATCTGGATGGACGAGTTCCCGAAGGAACTGCGCGAGCTGCACGATTGGCTGGCACCGATGAGCGAAGAAATCATCAATGCCCTGTATGAAGGCACCATCGACGACGATCCAAAACACTATGCCGACCTGTACGCCCTCATCGAATCCTCTACGGAGAAGAAAAACGCCTGGCTGCGCGAGCGCATCGCCTATTGGAAACAGCAGGGCAAGGTGGTGGGACTTTTGGGCGGCGACCACAGCTGTCCCCTCGCCTACCACCAATACCTTAATAATATAGGTGTGGAATACGGCATCCTCCACGCCGACGCCCACTGCGACCTGCGCGAGGCATTCGAAGGCTTCAAATACTCACATGCCTCCATCTTCTACAACACACTGAAATTCAGCAACGTGAAGAAGATCGTGCAGGTTGGCATCCGCGACTATTGCCATCAGGAGAAGGCCTTGGCCGAGAGCCAACCCGACCGCATCAAGGTCTTCTTCGACCGCGACTGCCGCCGCCGAATGTACGAAGGAGAGACGTGGAAACACATTGTGGATGAGATGGTTGCGACCTTGCCCGAGAAGGTCTATCTCTCCATCGACATCGACGCGCTCGACCCGAAACTCTGTCCGAACACGGGCACACCTGTACCGGGTGGCTTGGAATACGAGGAACTGATGTACCTCCTCAACCGCATCCGCGAGGCCGGAAAGGACATCATCGGCTTCGACCTCTGCGAAGTGTCTCCCTCGCCTGACGGAGGCGACTGGGACGGGAATGTGGGGGCAAGAGTTTTATTCCATTTGTGTGGGGTGGCATCGAAATAATTCCCTATCTTTGTACCCAAAATCAAACCCATACACGAATAAATGGCACTGAACAACCTTTTCACCAGAGGAAGCAGTCGCGAGAAGCACTTCTTCCCCACTTATGCCAAACAGGCTGAAACGGCGCAGATTGCGGCCAAATACCTCAAGGAATTGGTCAAAAGCGACGACTCGGAGGAACGAAAGCTGCTCACTCGCATGATCAAAAAACAGGAATCGACCGGCGACGAGCTGCTGCGCGAATTTTACGTCGAGCTGAACGAGGCCTTCATCACACCTTTCGACCGCGAAGACATGAACGCCCTCGCCATGGACTTGGACAAATTCCTCGACTTCATCAACCACTCGGCCAAGACCATCCTGATGTACAACCCTAAGAAAATCGACAAGCAAATCAAGGAAATCATCGACAACATCCACGAGGATGCCAACGTCATCCAGGAAATCTTCAGCCTTATGGACGACCTTGGCAAGAACCACCAGCAAATCAGCGAGTTGTGTCAAAAAGTAACCTTGATCGAGCACGCCGTCGATGACATCTACGGCGACTACATCTCCTACCTCTTCACCAACGAGCAGGACGAGATCGAGTTGCTGAAATACAAGGAGATAGCCCAAGTGGTGGAAGACACCACCGACCGCGCCAAGGACGTGACCACCACCGTGAAAAGCATTATCATAAAAGAATCGTGATGAACCTCCTGACCATAGCCATCATCCTTTCCATCGTCCTCGCCTTCATCTTCACCTTCCTGAACGGCATGAACGACGCGGCCAACTCAATCTCAACCATCATCGCGACCAAGGTGATGTCGCCGCTGCAAGCCATCATATGGGCCTCGTTTTGGGAGTTTACCGCCTTCATTATCATACGATTGGTGCTCAACCAACAGTTTGCGGTGGGAAACACCATGGCCAATTTCGCCGACCAAAACGTCATCACTCCTTATTTGATATTGTCGGCCCTCGTGGGTGCGGCCATTTGGGTGATGGTGTGTACGCGCAACGGTATGCCCATCTCCACCTCCCACGCCCTCATCGGCGGCATCATCGGGGCGGCATGGTTCGTCAACGGCAGCGAGGTATTGCACTACAAGCCAATATTTATCACCTTGGCTTTCATCGTGTTGTCGCCGCTCATCGGCTTGTTTTTGGGCTTCTTACTCGAATGTATCTTCCTGCGGATTTTCAAGAACAGCTCGCGCAAAAAGGTCGATAAGATTTTCAAGGTGCTGCAACATTTTTCGACGGCGGCATTCTGTGTGGGCCACGGCTCGAACGATGCGCCCAAGACCATGGGTATCATCGCCGTGCTGATGGCAAGCGTGTTCACCACACAAGGCGTCTCCCCCGAAACCAAGGAATTCATCGGACTGTTTTACGACAGTTCAAAAGGTTTCCATATCCCTGACACTCTTGCTGTTACCTGCTATATCATCATGTCGCTTGGCATTTTGATTGGCGGCAAGAACGTCATTAAGACCATGGGCGGCGGCTTGGCCAAAATCACGCCTGTGCGCGGTTTCTCGGCCGAGTTTGCCGGCGCTACCACGCTGATAGCCACCTCGTTCTTAGGCATTCCTGTCAGCACGACGCACACCATCACCGGCGGCGTCATCGGCGTTGGCCTCACCGATGGCGTGAAGTCCGTCAAGTGGGTCACGGCGCGGCGTATCGTCCTTTCGTGGATCCTCACCATCCCCGTGCCGTTGGTCATCAGCGGCATCCTGAACCTGTTGTTTAACCTCTTACTAGTGTAACGCCATGAGCCTCAACAGTTTCTTCCAGTTTTTCGTCCCCAAGGAGACCAAATTCTTCCCGCTCTACCAAAAGCAAGCCGAGTACATCGAAAAGGCTTCCAAGTTGCTGTGGAAGATGATGTCGGAAACCGACCTGCAACAGCTTGAAAACCAGAAAAAAGAAATCAAGGCTTGCGAAACAGGCGGCGATGAGGTGCTGCGTGATTTCTACTCGCAACTGTTCAACACCGTCTTGACCCCCTTCGAGCGTGAGGATGTGCACGAGCTTGCCGAGATGATGGACACTTTCCTCGACCGCATCGACGACTCGGCCAACATCATCCTCACCCGCCGCTTCACCGACGTGGACGAAGACCTCAACACCATGACCGTCAACATCATGTCGGCTGCAGAAAGCCTCAGTGCCATCATCCGCGACCTCGAGTTCATGAACAACCCTTCCAAACGCCGTGAGATCAGCCGCTTGTGCCACGAAATCAAAACGATAGAACACGACAACGACGAGCTTTACGGCAATTACATCAGCAAACTATTCAAGCAAAACTACAGCCTCACCGACATCATCAAGCGCAAGGACTTGGTGCAGGTCATCGAGAACACCACCAATTCGGCAAAATACATTTCGGATAAGATTAGGAGTATTATTAGTAAACTATAAATGGCTGTTAGCCATTAGCTGTTAGCTAGCTAACAGCCACGTTAAAGATACAAATTCCATGAGAGATTTTCACAATTATAAGGTATGGGAGAAAGGGCATCAATTTGCGCTCCATATTTATAGGAAAACCAAGTCTTTCCCGAAGGATGAACTTTTTGGAATCACTTCCCAAATCAGACGTGCTGCTACTTCCATTTCATTCAATATTGCAGAAGGCTGCGGGAGAAGAAGCGATGCTGAATTTGCCTATTTCCTAAATATCGCAGCGGGTTCTGCTTCAGAAGTCGAAGAAGAGCTATTGCTTTCGTATGATCTTGAATATATGGATAGTTTTTCATACCATCAACTTGACAAAGAAGTCAATGACATAAAAGCCATGTTGAACAAACTCATTGAAACATTACAATAACAAATATTGGCTATTAGCTATTAGCAATTAGCTATTAGCTTGGCAGCCAACGAGCTAACAGCTAATTGCTAATAGCTAATAGCCCAAAAAACAAACCACCATGCGACAAATCATCAACAGCCTGTTAGACAACGACCTCTACACCTTCAGCGTGTGCTACGCCTACTTGCAGAAGTTTCCACGCGCCATCGGACAATACACCTTCGTGGATCGCAACAACACGGTCTATCCCAAGGGTTTTGCCGAGAAATTGCGCGAGCAGTTCGACCTTTACGGTAGCCTTCGCATCACAGACGAAGAAGTGCGTTTCATGAAACAAAAATGCTACTATTTCCCGCTGTGGTTCTTCACCTTCCTGAAAGGTTTCCACATGCGGCCATCCGAGGTCGAAGTGAGCCAGGACGAGGAAGGCCATCTGCACATCCAAGTGACAGGCCTGCTGTGGCGCACCGTGTTTTGGGAGATGCCCATCTTGGCCACCGTCAGCGAACTCATGCACGAGCTTAATGGCGAGTTTGAGCACTACGATGCCGAGAAGGAATACAAGAAATCCTACGACAAGGCCATCCGTCTCATCGGCAACGGAGTGAAATTCAGCGACTTTGGCACACGCCGCCGTTTCTCTTTCGAGCATCAGGAGCGCGTCATCCAGAGCTTCATTGCGGCACAGAAACAATTCACCAAGACCTGCTTCGTGGGCACCAGCAACGTGCTGTTGGCCATGAAATACGACCTCACCCCTATCGGCACGATGAGTCACCAGTTTGTGGAGACTTGCTCGCTCTACGGCTATAATGAGGCCAACTACCTTGCCATGGACTATTGGCAGGAGGTGTATGCCGGCAGCCTCGGCGTATTTCTCTATGACACTTACACGCGCAAGGCTTTCTTCCAGAACTTCACCCTGCTTCACGCCAAACTGTTTGACGGTCTGCGCGTTGACAGCGGCGACAACTACGAAGCCTTGGAGGAAATCATCGCCAAATACAAGGAACTCGGCGTGGACCCGACGCAGAAGTCCATCATCTTCAGCAACGGTCTGAACGTCGATGAGGCCATCGCCATCCACGAGGCCGTGGCAGGCCGGATGCAAGACTCGTTCGGCATCGGCACCCACCTCACTTGCGACATCGACAACGTGAAAGCAATGAACATCGTGGTGAAGCTCACCGCCGCCAAGATTACCGAAAAACGCACTTGGAAGAAGGTTGTCAAGCTCAGCGACGACCACGGCAAATACACTGGCGACCCAGAGGAGATCGAGATTTGCAAGAAAACGCTGGAAATCAGTTGATAGTTGACAGTGACGGTTTGGGGTTGCCTTACCTTGTTCTCCAGAAACTGGGCAAAAACAGCAACAAGATGGTGAAAATCTCCAAGCGGCCCACCAACATGTCAAAAGAGAGAAGCCATTTCGCCGCTGCGGGTATGTTGACAAACGTGCCACTGGGTCCCGTGATGCCCGTCCCCGGGCCATAGTTGCTAAAACAGGTCAAGAAAGAAATCGAGCCTTCCTCAAAACTCATTCCTGTGGCCGTCAAAACCACCACGTTGAACATAAACACAAGAATGAACAACGAGAAAAACGACAAAACGCGCTTCAGGCTCAGGTCATCGACCACCTGACCCGAAATCTTAATGTTATACATGCTTGAAGAATGGATCAACTCGTTGACGGTCTTCTTGATATACTTGAACAACACGATGACTCGCACCATCTTGATGCCGCCACTGGTGGAGCCTGCACATCCTCCGACAATCATCAACGACACTGTTGGAATCAGGAAAAGCCTCCCCCATTGGTCATAGTCAAAATTACTGCCCTGGAATCCCGTGTTGGACAACAAGGCCACGACATGGAACAACGAAATCCGAATCCGGTCTCCGATAGTAGCAGGATGTGAAGCCAACTGTTCCTCAGTAATCACATCTAAGCGTGGAGCGAGGGAAAAACGCGCCATGAACAGCAGGGAGAAAACGACAATGGCCAACAGATACCATCGCAACTCCTCGTTGCGACGAATCACGTCGAAACGACGACGCACAAAAAAATGGTACATGGCAAAGTTGATGCCCGACAAGAGCATGAAGAAAATGCAAACATACTCGACATAGGTCGATTGGAAATACCCGATGCTGGCCTGATGGGTGCTGAATCCTCCTGTCGCGATGGTCGTAAAGGCATGACAAACAGCGTCGAACTTGTTCATCGGACCGAGGTGGTAGAAGAAAGCGCATAACAACGTCAACACGATGTAGATAATCCACAGCAGGCGCGATGTGGCACCCATGGTTGGCGCAAGCTTCTCCACACTCAATCCTGGAGCTTCGGCGGCGAAAAGCGACATCTTCTTGGACCCTTTGGCCACTGAAGGGACGAAAGCCAAAGTAAACACCACAACACCCAAGCCGCCCAACCATTGCATGATGCTACGCCAAAACAGGATGCCATGAGGCTGGCTGTCGATGTTGATGAGCACTGTGGCACCCGTGGTCGAGAATCCCGACATGGTTTCAAAGAAAGCGTCAGTCACATTATCCACCGTCCCATACATCAAGAAAGGCAACATCCCGAGAACGGAGAACAACACCCATGCCAATGCAACCACCATAAAGGTGTCGCGAATCTGCATGGTCTTCTGTTTCGACATATTGCCGATGTTGTAGAGCAACAACCCCAATGCCCCCGTCAGGCCGGCTACGATAAGGAACTCGTCCATGTCGGCCTCTCCTGCCACACGGTGGTAGTGGCCTGCGACGGCAGCCGTCAGCAATAGTGCCGCTGCCTCAATCAGTAACAATACGCCGAACAGCTTGCTTTTCATTTTATTCTTGTATTTGACCCCAGACTGCGGGACGCGAGACGCGGGACTGTCCTTGTCTCTTGTTCCGCGTCCCGCAGTCTTGTGTCTTACTGATCACTCCACGGCTCTGCCCAGCCGTCGCCATAGTCGAAGTCGTCGTCATTGCCGGCTTCATCGTCCTTTTCTTTATAGGAATGGTCGTCGTAGGGTTTCAGCCAGTTCCTGAACTTGGCGGATGGTATCGCCGTGATCTCTCCCTCGTCCTCAGGTGAAACGGCGATGTCGATTTCGTCGTTGGCCAACTCCTTGAGCCAATTGGCCAGCTCCGAGAATCCCATCGTCGTGACGGTGTAGCCGTCCCAATCGCCTTTTGCAGCCTTCAGTGCCAATTCCTCTGATGTCCACAGGGGCACATACGAGTCTCCGTTGCCGTCTTCCATCATGGCGAAGAAGCCTTCCTTGGCCTCAAGCAGCCACACTTTTCGCGTGGCGAGGATGACGTTGATGAATTGTTCGAGTTTTTCCATAATATAGCAATTTGGCTTCCCCTTCGGGAAATGGAATCTGTTGGTTAAACCCTCTACACTCCATTCCCGATTTGGAAATCCTTATCTTATCTCTTCCTTTGTTGCTGCTGCAACTTGGCCTGCTGCTTTTGAACCTCCTCGAGGCGTTTCTGGAAGTTGCTCTTCTTCTGCGGCTTTTTCTTGTTTTCCTCGATTGTGGCGCGCACCTTGTCCTCATCGATCATGCGGCGGAAAATGAACATCTGGATGAAGGTGATGATGTTGACCAGCATGTAGTAGTAGCTCAAGCCTGCGGAGTAGTTGTTGAAGATGGCAAAAAACATGATGGGCATGAGGTACATCATCCACTTCATCGGTTTCATCTGCGGGTTGCTTGAGTAGTCCATCTGCTTGTTATTTACGTAGGTGTAAATCAACGTGGTGATGGTCATCAGGATGGTGAACAGGCTGAGGTGATCCATGCCGAGGATCTTCGGGAAGGTGACGATGGCATCGTAGGTGGAGAGGTCGTCGGCCCAGAGGAAGGGCTGCTGGCGCAACTCGATACTGGCCGGGAAGAAACGGAAAATGGCGATGAGGATGGGGAACTGGAGCAAGGCGGGCAGGCATCCCGAAGCGGGACTAACACCTGCTTGCCGCTGTAGGTTCATCACTGCCTGTTGCTTCTTCATCGCGTCTTCCTCCTTGGGGTATTTCGCGTTGATGGCGTCCATTTCGGGCTTCAGGACTCGCGTGATGGCTGACGACTTGTAGCTCTTGAATGCCAGCGGGAACAGCAAAGTCTTGATGATGATGGTAAGGATGAGGATGACGATGCCATAGTTCCATCCGTATTGGCTGAGCCAGTTGAACACGGCGATGACGCCATAGTTGATCCATCTGATTAGGAAAAAGCTGCCCAGGTTGATTTGGTCTTGCAGTCCAAGGCCATAGCTACGCAAGGTCTTGAAACGGTTGGGGCCGAAATAGAGCGACATCGGGACCAAGTTGGTCTCGGCATTCACGTTGTATGGCACTTCGACGTTGGCCGACATCGACTTGTAGTAGCGCGGATTGTTGGAGCGGCGCGTCTGCATGGCCATCTTGCCGTTGTCGAAGCCTTCTTTGGCCACGATGACGTTGCAGAAGAACCGCTGCTTGAACGAAACCCATTTCAGCTTGTTCGTGACGGTCTGCTCGCTGTCCTTGTTCACCACGAGATGGTCAACATCCTTGTCGTTCAGCGAGCGGTAATACACTGACTCGTCGGCGAAGCGGTCGGTGCTCTTCTCTTGTTTCAGCAGGTCAACTGCCCAGTCGATAGTCATGTAGTCGGCGTTGTTAGCGATGACATCTTTCAAGCCGACCGTGCGGATGTCGAAGTCGAGCATATAGTTGTCGTCGTGTATGGTGAAGGCAAACTCGATGTACTTGTTTGGGTTGTCGGTCAAGAGGCGTTGGCTGAAGACGATGCTGTCGCCCTCGGCAACGGTCATGTCGCCACCAGCATAAGGCCTACCATTCAAGTATGGTTGGAAAAAGAATTGCGAGGTGTTGACGATGCGGTTACCTGCAAAGAACGAGAGGTCGAACAGTGCGGTCTCGGGATCGAACGAGATGAGCGGCAGCGAGTCGTAGGTCTTGTATTCTTTCAGCTCCACTTGCTTCAGGAAGCCTCCCTTGTTGGTGAAGGTGAGGCGTTGCAGCTTGTTCTCGATGGTGACGAACTGTTCAACGCCTTCAGCCGAGCCTGCAAATACGCCGTATCTGTCGCGCAAGGCGTTAAGTTTTTGCTGGGCGAGCCCAATCGAGTCCATGGACATCAAGGTGGTGTCTGTTTGCAAGGCCGCCAATTGCGCGTCGGCACGTTGACGTTCGGCCTGACGGAGCGAATCCAAGGCCATTTCTTCGATCCGCACTCGCCGAATGGAATCTTGGATGCGCTGTTGCTCAGCAAGTTGCTCTTTCGACGGAGTCATAAAATACATCCAGCCAAAGAGGATGGCCGCGATGAGGACAAAACCGATTAGGGTGTTTTTATTGTTCATTGAGGATACTATTTTTCAAATAAGGCGGCAAAGATACGAAAAAGATGGTTAAGGGAAACAAATCTTCCACAAATGGAAAGGAAATAATACCGAACTGGCCAAATTAGCCCCAGTCCCGAAGGGACGCCAGACCAGTAAGCAGGCGACGCAATCCCCTGCAAAAAAAAGGACGCGCGACAAAGAGTCCCGCGTCCTTCAGTCTCGTGTCTCGCGTCATTTAATAATAACGGTAGCTCTTCACCTGTCCGATGTGGCGGGCGAGGCGAATCACTTGGTTGCTGTAGCCGAACTCGTTGTCGTACCACAGGTAGAGGATGACCGTCTTGCCGTCTTCGCTCACCTTGGTGGCCGGCGCGTCGAAGATGCAGGCGCACGAGTCGCCGATGCCGTCGCTGCTGACGAACTCGGTGTTGCTGCTGAAGCGGATCTGCTCGATGAGGTTGCCTTCGAGGCTTGCCTTGCGGAAAGCCTCGTTCACCTCTTCAACTGTGGTTTCGCGTTCAAGGTCGAGGGCGAGGACTGCCAATGAGACGTCGGGCGTGGGTACACGCACGGCGTTGCTCGTCAGCTTGCCTTTCAGTTCGGGGATGGCCTTGGCTGCGGCCTTGCCGGCACCCGTCTCGGTGATGACCATGTTCAAGGCGGCGCTGCGGCCACGGCGCTCCTTCTTGTGATAGTTGTCCAAGAGGTTTTGGTCGTTGGTGTAGCTGTGGATGGTCTCGATATGGCCTTTGACGATGCCAAATTTCTTCAGCATGACCTCAAGGCCTGGCACGATGGCGTTGGTGGTGCAGGAGGCAGCCGAGAAGACGGTCTCGTTCTCAAGGTCGAGCGTGTCTTGGTTGACGCCATAGACCACATTCGGGATGTCGCCCTTGCCGGGAGCGGTGAGCAACACCTTGCTGACGCCCTTGGCTTGGAGGTGACGCGACAGCGACTCACGGTCACGGAAGGCACCCGTGTTGTCGATAAGCAGCGCATCGTTGATGCCATATTGCGTGTAGTCGAGGTCCTCGGGGTTCTTGGCTTCGAGGAAGAG
>JAFSJF010000026.1 GCA_017439405.1 Bacteroidales bacterium | reverse complement strand
GAAGTTGTAGTCGTAGCCAATTTCCCCGAAGTCGATGTCTTGGGTCAGCCTCACGGTGCGGCCATCGAAATCGTCGGGTTCGCAGCCGTTGAGCCCGTTCACCGCCGAGATGAGCCACACCAAGCCGTCGGAGGAGGAAATTTCCACGTTGCCTTCGGTGTCCATCACGTAGCCTTCGGGCTGCGTGGTGATGGTGTCGACCCAATAGGGCAACGGTTCTACGTATCGAATGGCGGGATCCTGGTTATTGTTCGTTTGCGAAGGCAACAAGGAAAGAGCATACTCACATTGCTTTTCAAAAGCAGGTCTTGATTCAGGCTTGTACTGCAACAGCTTTCCGACCGCCTTTGTCCCGTTTGCTTCCATTTCCAAATACAGATTGCCAAGGTCAATCGCGGCAAAGATGCTGTCTGCGTATGTCGTTTCGGGATTGATGATGACACCTTCAAACCAAGCTATGGCCTCGTCATAATGGGCAAGCATACTATGGGTGCCATATCGTAATCCCTCGAAAATGTTTGTGACATTAGAGAGGTTCGCTTTATCATTGACGACAGTGACATTCGTCGGTGGTCTATAACGGGGGTTTTCCGGACGACTGTCAACTCCATCATTGAACAAGACAAATATGTTTTCTCTATTAAAACCTTTGGCTTAAGCATTTCCCACATCAAGTAGGTGTCGTTCCAAAACCGATTAGGACCTTGAGGCGGCTCATATTGTCCTCCATTCCATTTGTCTGTTATCGGAACATGGTTGCCCCTATCGGCACAATCTCCGATGATTAATACAGCATATTTTTCCTGAGCCAAAGCGGAAAAAGTCGTAATGCACAAAACCACAACAAAGCAAATGAGTTTTTTCATAACAAAACGATTTTATCATAATTTCGTTGCAAACGATACACAAAAAAAAACATAATAGCAAGAATTTGCAAAAAAAGCGGTTATTTATAACGAGTAAAAGGAAAATCCTTGCGCTTTCTTGCTGTGCTGAAAAAAACGTATTGCCTTGTACCGCATTAATTCTTTACGTCCAAAGCCTCCCGCAAGGCGTTCCCAATGAGCATGAACGCCAGCACGAGGAGCATGATGGCAATGCCAGGCAAAATGGCCAAATAGGCCGCGTCCAAGATGATGAAGGCGTAGTTTTCCTTAATCATGCTGCCCCACGAGGGCATGGGTGGCTGCACGCCGATGCCGAGGAAGCTCAGGCCCGCCTCGAGCAGGATGGACGAGGCAAAGTTGGCCGCCGAAACCACGATGATTGGATTGAGGATGTTGGGCAGGATATGCCTGAAGATAATACGCAAGTCCTTGAAACCCAAGGCGCGGCCAGCTTCCACGAAGGTCGTCTCACGGATGGAGAGGATTTGCCCGCGCACGATGCGTGCCACCTCGACCCACATCGTCAGGCCGACGGCGATGAACACCTGCGCGATGCCCTTGCCCAACGCAAAGGTGATGGCGATGACCAACAGTAGGGTTGGGATGGACCACACCACATTGATGAACCACACTACAGCGTCATCCACCTTGCCACGGAAGAAGCCGCCTAAACTGCCCACCACAATACCAATCATCAGGCTGAGCAGAACGGCGATAAAGCCCACCGTCAGGCTGATGCGGCTGCCGAGAATCAAGCGGCTGAGGAAGTCGCGCCCGAACTGGTCGGTGCCGAGGAGGAACTTGCGATGTTTCACGCAATGGTTTCTGACGAAGGCCTCGGCTTCTGCATCGGATGAAAAGTTTTGGTTGGTAAGTTCTTTGTTTTCAACAAGTTCTGTTCTTGGCTCGGAGATGCTTTCCGATTGGTAGAGAAACACCGTCGTCGTTTCCTTATTAATATGCAGGCTGTCGAATGGCAAATAGATGCAGTTGTCGGGCCGCCCTTGCAGCAGAAACTTGAAGAAAGGTGTCTTCGCGGGTGGCGTTTCTTTCGGAATCATCAGCATATCGACTTCGAAGCCCGGTTTCTTTGTGCTGATTTCCAACAACTGCCAGTTGGCATTGGGCGTTTTGTCGGGGATGACGAGATAGGCAAACAGTGCGAGCAAAGCCCAAACAATGACATAGAAGCACGACAGCATTCCAAGCTTGTTGCTTCGGAAACGCTTCCAAGCCAATGCTTTGGGAGATACTCCCCCTTTTAAGGGAGCGGGGGGATTAATAGGAAACTTTTTAGCCATTGTTCACCTTCCTTTTGAGAGGCCAAAAATACGGATTTCGCCCTTGATTTCGTGTCAAAAAAGAAAAAATGAAAAATTTTGTCGAAAAATGACCGAGGTTTCGGAAAAAAGTCCTATTTTTGCAGCCGCAAATGCAGATGGTGGGTGTAGCTCAGCTGGTTAGAGTACCGGATTGTGGTTCCGAGGGTCGTGGGTTCGAATCCCATCTCCCACCCAGGGCAGGAAAGAGGTTCAGGAACGAGCCTCTTTTTTTGTTGCATTCTTGCCATACATATTAAAAAATGGGTTCTGCGGAATCAGCGATTTCTGCCTGTGGCAAAACCCTCCTGCCTTCGGGTGGGAGGAATTTTTGTGTTCTCATGCGGCGCAATGCCCAAAAATGCGTAATTTTGCGCCTCAATTTGAACGGAAATGGCAAGGATAATGGCAATCGACTTGGGACGCAAACGCAGCGGCATCGCCGTGACCGACCCGTTGCAGATCATCGCAAACGGGCTGACGACGGTGGAGTCGCACAAACTCGTCGACTTCGTGCTGGATTACCTCAAAACAGAGGAAGTCGAGCAAATCGTCATCGGCGAGCCCAAGGACATGCGCAACAACCCATCGGACTGCTCGAAGTACATCGAGCCTGTCGTCAACCGGCTGAAGAAGTTGCTGCCCGACATGAAAATCGTCCGTTACGACGAGCGTTTCACCTCGGTGATGGCGCACCAAACCATGATTGACGCCGGCCTCAGCAAGTCGAAACGCCAGGACAAGGAACTTGTCGACACCATCGCCGCCACCATCATTTTGCAATCGTATATGGAATCCATAAAAATGCGGAATTAGGAATGCGTAATGCAGAATCAAGAATCAACAAAACAACTGAACAACTGAATAACTGAACAACTGACAACTGAAATGATATTACCAATAGTAGCATACGGCCACCCCACCCTGAAGGCCATTGCCGAGCCTATCGCCCCCGACTATCCTGAGCTTGACAAGCTCCTCGCCGACATGTGGGAGACTTTGGCCCACTCCGAGGGTGTCGGTCTGGCCGCCCCGCAGGTCAACAAGTCCATCCGTCTTTTCATCGTGGACGGCAACCCTTTCTACCCTGACTATCCCGATGGCAAGGACTTCAAGCAGGCATTCATTAATGCGGAGCTTCTTGAGACTTTCGGCAACGAAGTACCCTTCAAGGAGGGCTGCCTCAGCCTGCCCAACATCTATGAAGAGGTGATGCGTCCCGAAAAAATCCGCATCAAGTATATGGACGAGAATTTCAAAGAGCACGAGGAGGTTTTCGAGGGCGTCAGGGCACGCATCATACAACATGAGTATGAACATTTGCAAGGCCATGTTCTCGTCGATGACATCGCGCCTTTGCGCAAGACCTTGCTGCAAGGCAAGCTGAAATCCATCATGGACGGACGTTGCGACGTGGACTATCGCATGATCTTCCCGAACAACAAGAAAAGACGGAGGTAACGCAATGCCAATCTGAAATTTGGAATCTGGAATCTGAAATCAATCCATCTTAAAATGAAAACGACACTGAAACTGATGCTCGTCGCATTTGTGGCATTTGGCATGTTTGCCTGTGGCGAGAAACAACTGACTGAAAACGACATGAAGGAAGCCGAGTCCACTTTGTTCAACGAAGATGGCTCGATCAAGACTGACGTGGCACCCCAAGTGGCCAAGACCTATCTCAAATTCGCCGAACAAAACCCCGATGCCCCTTCTGCCGCGCTTTGGCTATACCATGCCTTTGAGGTAAACGTGATGCTGAAAAACGCAGAGCAAAGCGAGACGTTGTGCAATAAGCTGGTTGAGCGTTATCCCGACAGCGAATGGACTCCCAAGGCCCTTTATTTGTTGGGGTCTTTCGTGTATGAAGACCAGCTGCACGACCTTGACAAGGCCCGTAGCACTTACGAGAGGATCCTTGCAGACTATCCTGAGAGCGACCTGATTCCTTCCGTGGAGGCCTCCATCAAGTATCTTGGCCTGACGAATGAGGAAATCATGTCGATTATCACCATGTCGCAAATGGATGTCGAAGAAGGGGAGTGGTGATGGTAAATCATTGAATCACAAAAGCCTGCGAAAAATGTTCTCGCAGGCTTTTTTCATGTGTTGACGGAAGCTCAAAGGCTGAAAGCGGATTTCAGTTCGTCCACAAGGTCGAGTTTCTCCCAGCCGAAAAACTCCACGTTCTTGTAGATGTGTTCGCCTTCGCGGAAGGTGTCGTTGTCCTCGTAATGCACTTCCACCTTGCGCGTCTCGGGTTGGCGACCAAAGTGGCCATAGGAAGCCGTCTCCTCGAAAATGGGGTTGGTGAGTCCGAAACGCTTCACGATGAAGTAAGGTCTTAAATCGACCAACTCTTTGACTTTCAGTGCGATTTCGGAATCGCTCATCTTGACGTGCGAAGTGCCGTCCGTGTTCACGTAGAACCCAACCGGATTGGCTTTTCCGATGGCATAGGCGATTTGCACCAAGGCTTGGTCGCAAATGCCGGCGGCCACGAGGTTTTTGGCGATGTGGCGGGCGGCATAGGCAGCCGAACGGTCCACCTTCGAGCTGTCCTTGCCCGAGAAGGCACCGCCGCCATGGGCACCGCGTCCGCCATAAGTATCGACAATGATCTTGCGACCCGTCAAGCCTGTGTCGCCGTGGGGACCGCCAATGACGAACTTGCCCGTAGGGTTCACGTAGAGCTTCATGTCATCGCCAAAGAGCTTTTTCAAGCGCGTGGGAAGTTGTTTCTTGACCCTCGGAATGAGGATGTTGCGCACGTCGGACTCGATTTTGGCCAGCATCGTGTCGTCGTCGTCAAACTCGTCGTGCTGCGTGCTGATGACGATGGTGTCGATGCGCAAAGGTTTCCAACCCTCACCGTATTCGACCGTCACTTGCGACTTTGCGTCGGGGCGGAGATAAGTCATTTTCTTGCCTTCGCGGCGGATGGCGGCCAACTCGCGCAGCAGGCGGTGCGAGAGGTCGATGGTCAATGGCATGTAGTTTTCGGTCTCCTTGCAGGCAAAGCCGAACATCATGCCCTGGTCGCCGGCACCTTGGTTTTCGGGATTTTCACGACCCACACCCTGGAAAATGTCGTTAGACTGGCCATGGATGGCCGAAAGCACGCCACATGACTGGGCGTCGAATTGGTATTCCGACTTGTTGTAGCCAATTCTCTCAATGACGCGACGTGCCACGTCCTGAATTTCTATGTAAGCATTGGTGCGAATCTCTCCCGCCACCACGACGAGACCCGTGGTGACCAAGGTCTCGCACGCCACTTTTGAGTTGGCGTCATAACGAAGAATCTCGTCCAAAACGGCATCCGAAATCTGGTCGCACACCTTGTCGGGATGACCATCGGAGACGGATTCTGAAGTGAAATAGTAACCCATAACAAATTGTTTATTAGTTGTTTAATAATGAATTTGTGTGGGAAGTCTGAACTTGAAAGGGTCCTTCAGCAGGCTCAGGAACCCAAGGAAAACGCATTGGTTTAGCATTTTTTCTTGTGGTTGCAATCAAATCAAATCTTTCCACGAATAAGGCTGCAAAGTTACGAAATAATTGCATGGGTGGGTACGTTTTGGGGTGATTTTTTGGAACTCAAGCACAAGATCCTAAACGACCTCCGCGTGGAGCTCTCCGACGAGTTCGACCGCAACTTCCAACGAAAGGCCTTCTTCAGCCGCCCGTGGCCGCCCCGCAAGCACATCAACCGCAAGGGCACGCTGCTGGTGGTGTCCGGCAAGCTCCGACGCTCGATCCGCTGCCGCGTGGATGCCGATAGCGTGGTTTGGGAGACCTCCGAGAAATACGCCGCCATCCACAACTACGGAGGCATCATCTATGTGAAGCCGCACCACCGCACCATCCACCGAAATGGCAAGGCCATACGCCAGTAGGTGAAAGGCTACAGCTACAAGATGCCGCGCCGCCAATTCCTCGGCGACCACCCCGAGGTGCGCCGCCGTGCTGAGGCCGTCATCCAGCGCAACCTCCAGCGGGCCGCTCAAGAATTGGTGAAAAGGCTGGTTTGACCGCCACCGTCGTCGATGTACTCCATTTGGTTTGTGCTGCCCTTGAAGATGTAGCCGCATTGGTTCTCAATCTCCATCTCCTCCAAGGGCAGCATGTTCTTTTTCCCGAATGCTCGTTCCGCCATTGTCATAAACTCCACGATGTACATATAGGAGCCGTGGAACTCGAAGGCTTTCATGCACCCCGTGGGGTTCTCGTCTTCTCCGACTTCCGGCACCCCTATCAGGCACTTGATCCAGTTGGGTGTGCCCTTCGAGTCGCATTTGATGTCGTAGTCGTAGATGGTGAACTGTTTCCCCGCAAGGTCTCGCGGATTGATGTTCGGAGTGTCGAGGCTCCTGTTGATCCTGATTTTCTCGGTGAGTTGTCTGAGTTTCATTTTCTCCTCTATTTTCTTCATTAGGTTGTAGCTGTCTGCATGGCGCAGAAGGCCGTAGTAGCTCGCCCAGGATTCGTCTCTCTTGCACCTTGAGGCACGGGCGCGAATGTTCTGCCTCAATGTCGTGAAGCCTTTGTTATGGTCGGCAATACCTCGGTCGGGGTTGCGGTGTACAATATAGCCGCAGAATGACACCTCCTTTTCGTCAAGGGGTATCAGACGGATGGTTGAGGCCTTTGCCCTTATTTGGTACTCATACCACCAGAAGTTTTGTATGCGCCATTTCAGTGCGTTTCCGTCACTTTTCCAATAGGTCGCTCCAACATTGTCATCGGCAAAACGCTCAGAGAATGGAGCCGCCTGTTTCATCCAATGGTCGAAACGCAACATCACGACATGATGGACATAGGGTGATGTCGGTGTGCCGATGGGGAGGCAGTTGTCCACGAAACTCACATTGATTCCAAACTCTATCAATTCGCGGTCGTCTGTTAGTCTGCGCATCTCCTTCCTGAAGATTTTGGGTCGGATATGCTCGTAACATTTGCGCTGGTCTATGACCACAGCATAATGAAGGTCGCGCCGGTCGTACATCAGATGCTTCAGCCGATGGATAATTGACTTTGAAGGGACTTTGGACGTGATTCCACAACCTTTCTTGCAGTTCAGCCCATTGTAGTTGTCGTGCAAATTGTAAACCGGCCAAGCAAGGCATAGAAACAAGTGCTGAAGCACGAAAGTAAACAGGTCAGGTGATTTGATATTGCGCTCTTTCCCGTTTGGGTTTTTCTTCTTGAGTTTACGGTATTTCAGGTGGTTCGCATACTCGCCATTGGCGATGGAGTCCATGATCACCGAGGCATACGCCTTTTTGTTGGCCATCATCTTTTCAACACTTGCTGAGTCGTTATGGCCATCGGCGGCATTCTCTATCGCCTTGAACACTATTTCTTCCGTCACTCTCATGGCTCAATGTCAAGTTTGAGCAGTCGGCAAGCTTCAGGCATTTCAGCCCGAACTTGCCACCGACCTCCACCTTTCGGCTCGTCGGCTGGTCTTGTATGTCTGCCGCTTCTGGGCACGGGAAACAGGCGCATTGTTTCTTTGCTCAACTTTAGCAGAAGCGCAATAGTACGCATTCGTGTGAGCCACGGAGTAGTACGCATTCAGATACCGCGCCGACAAGTAGCCATTGCTTGCGCTGCAGCCTGAACGGACACCCACCCGGGTTTTCTTTCCAGCACTGCCCCAGTAGTTGGCCATGTAGCCGTAGCCGCACTCGCCCTTGCCAAAGGATGCACCTTGAGTGACCGGCAACGGTGTGTTGGGCAGGCGGCGGCGGATGTAACTGTTCGCCCTCGTGACGATGCTACCGGCGTAGCGGTACTTGTCCTCGAAGCCGGACGGGAACTTGGTCCCGATGTTGACGGTGGTGTTGCCCTCGTTGACCCACTTCTCCTGGTCGGGCTCGATGTAGGCCTTCAGGGTGTAGCCGTAGCTGCCGCTCGACGGTGCTGTCTTGCATTCGCCGACTATCTCGCCGCCGCCGCCCCAATAGGGGCCAATGTCGCCGCTCATGTCGCATCCGAGCATCAAGCCGGTACGCAGGCAGCACTCCACCGTGAAAGTCTCTGTCGTGCCGCTTGTGTCGCTGTAGGCGGCAAAACTACCGGCGACAATCTTATAGACGCTGCCGTCCTTGTAGTATATCTTACCGCTTCCGCCCCAATTCTTGTAAGTCCATTCGCTATCACCAGATGCCTTGATGCGGACACCGCCTCTTTCGATCCATTGGCTTTCGTTGCCGCAAGCGTCAACGGCAGTGATGCCGCTGCTGAAGCGGGCATACGAGCAGAGGTATTTCGTTTCCGTCGTTTCCCAAGGCATAAGGTAATGCGTCACCTCCACATAGGAGGTCTCCTCGTTCTCGGTCACGGCCTTGTAAAGTGTCGGGTGGGTGAGTTTCTTCACGCCGTCCACGACTTCAGTCTGGCACAGTGCCAGGAACACTTCAGGATCGAAGGCACCGGCGGCGCAATACTGTTTTTGCCCCTCGTTGTCGGTATAGAGGATGTTGGCCATGCACTCGTCGCGCATCGCCGTCGTGATGCCCACCACGGGTGCCCAGTTGCCGTAAATGTCGCGCAGCCAGTTGTTTTTCCTAAGTTCCATAACGGGCCGCTTCTTTCTCTCGCCTTCCACGGCGGTCATATCGACCAGGAACGGCCTCCAGTCCAAAGCCCACTCCTTGTTGCCGAATACGGCCAGCGCGTCAGGGTTGTCCTGGTCTGTCGGGCTGGCGGTGTTGGCGTTACCTAACCATGCGCCCACGCAATACAGCGGCTTGGTGTACTTCAACTCGGCCAGTTCTGCCGCAGCCACGTTGAAGTCGTTGAGCAAAGCCCTTACCGAATCCTTGAATCCGCGCATGTAGGAAATGACAATCGTGCCCGTGGCCCATTCGCCGCCGACCACTTCCTCCGTGCCCATGTCGTTGGGCAGTTTCCCCGTCGGGTTGATGGAATGCGTTCCTGTCACAGGAGTTGCAATCTGGTAGTCCACATATTTGCCGACGAAGGCAGTGGCCGGGTCGATTTGTTCCGTGGTCTCGTATTGCAGCTTGTAGCCTTCAAGGGTCATGCCCTCGATGTCGGAGCGGATGAGGCCGTCGCGCATGGCGGCGTAGGTTCCGGTGGTCGGCAGGCTCGCAGTGTAGCGGTAGCCGCTTGTGGCCTCGCCTTCGCCTTCCACCACCTCGCCCTCGATCTCGGTTTCCGTCCATGTCAGGCCGGTCAGCAGTTGGGCCGCAATGTTGCGCTCGTAGGTGCCGCCGCCTTCTGGTTGGATAATCACGCGGTCGAAGATGCCGCCGTTGCCCTGCTCGATGTCGATCAGGATGCAGGGCTAGCCAACAGGAGGTTGCTCCATTTCGAGTTGGCCCCAATCCTTGTCAATGTACTTCACCTTGGGCAATGCCCTTGACAGCATTCCCTGAAGGTCTTTGATGATGGTTGATTTTCTCATACGTCGAATAATGAAAGTTGGTTTGGATCTTCTTTTTCGGTTGGTCCTCCTCCAGTTCCGAAGGCGAAACGCCCAGATACGAGAGTAAGGTGTGGTAGCACATGCCGAATTCGGGGAGGATGCGCCGCCGCCAAATCGCCTTGTAGCAGCGGTTCTGGTCGCCAGGCTGGTATTCCTCGTTCACGATGGCGACAATGGCCCGTATCCGTTTTTTCGTCGAACGATAACGCTTCTTCCCGCTCATGGCCGCCTGCTATTGATAGGAACGCACCGTCACTGTGATTTCCGTGTGCTTCTCCACGCGCCCGCTGCCTTCGCACACCGGGCATTTGCTCCTGAAAAGGGACTTGATGGTCTTATCCTTTCCCGTCCCGCCGCAGTTGCGGCAGACCTCTATCTTCGTCGATTCGTATTGCCTAATTTTTTCCATGATGTTTATTGTTTGATGTCCTTTTTGAGTGTCCCTTCCAAGTATAGTTTCATTGCCTGTTGGTCTTTCAGCCGCGACAGTTCTCTGCTTCGTGTTGACCCGAAATTGCCAAAGTCGTGTTCGTTCGCCTTCTCTTTACGCCATGTGACAAACTCGGAGGCTTTCTCACAGATATAATCATTGAATGCCTTTAGGACGGTTTGACTGTTGAGGCCGCCAAAGATTTGCCCCGCATCGCCTTTTACGAGCCTATCTGCAATAATTTGGAGATCGGCAAGGTTGATGGACACATCCTCCTCCAAAAGCAACTGCGTCACGTTTTTGGCAAGCATAGCCATGCCTTCAGGTTTCATTGGGCGGGCTACATTGGCCAAATCCTCAACCAATGAAAGATGGCTAAGCACCAAAGCAGCGAGAGCGCGTTCCCCATACACGCTTGCGAACTGTTTCACACTTGGTTCCAACGAACGGATAGACTGTGCCGGTGTTTTAATGTCCTGGTCACTTTTTAGCACTGCCTCAACAGCCTTTATGGGGATTTCGTTGGGCATACGCTCAAACATACGTTGAGCCACCGGGCAACTGGTAAGGAATTCGCGCACGGCGACGGCAACATTACCGTTAGAGATAGTCGAAAGCTGCTTGCCGTCTGGCATGGTCGCTGTTGTTTAATAGTTCGGAATAGATTTGGTTGAACTTCGAGTTCAGCATCATCGGTGTGAAGGCAGACTTGAAATACCAGTCGTTCTTCATTTGGCTCACAGCCTCAAGGAACTGTTTAAGCGCGTCAATGCGCAACCGATCATCCACAATCAATGGTGTCGATCCGTTCTTGGGTGTCGATTCCACGATCTTCTCGCTAAGCTTGCCAAGCAAAGCTTTCATGGGTGCCCAGTCCGCCTTTGTGCTGATGTAGGCCGTATGCTTCTTTGCCTGATACACCTCTTCGAAGGCTCTCATGCCCTTCAGCACAACGTTGTTTTTGCGGTGGTCTTCCTCGGTCTGGTCAAGTGTGTCATGCAGTTTTCCCGCCTCGCCGATGCTTCCCAGAATCTTGTTTATCAATTGGAGTTTTTCCTTCTTGGTCAGCAGATATGCCGCATTGTATATCTCATCGAATGTCATAGTGCCTCCCGCGTTTCGTCTTTCTTGATCCGTTTCATCGTTTCCCGTGCGCATTCGGGGCAGGTGTCGCCCCAAACGCGCCGGTCGTACTCGCAGCCGCAAACCGGGCATGTCGCCCAGATTTCGTGGTTGAGTCTGGTTCTCGCCATCACGCGGCCTCCTCCTTCTTGGGTTCCACATAGAAGGTCTCGTCCTGCGTCACCGTGATGCCGCACTGGGCCATCTTCTCGCCCATGCCTTCTGCGTCGCGGTCGGCCAGCAGCTTGTCCTTTGCAATCTCCTCCGTCGTGCGGATGAATGAGGGCAGGAACTCGCGCACGAGGTTCAAGGCCGAAGCCCAAGTGAATCCCTTCAGGGTCTTCAGCTTCGGTGTGCCCGTGCGGAACCCGATGGTGCCGTGCGTCATGTCGAGGCTCTTCTTCTTGGTGAAAAGCTCCGCCTTGTTCTCCACCGCGTAGGCTTGCAGCGTGTCGAAGGCTTCCTCGCGCTCCGCGTCGAGGCGCGTCAGCTCGTCGGCGCGTTTCTCGCGAATCTTGGCGCATTGCAGCTCGATGTCCGCGTTGATCTTCTGGATTTGTGCGTCCGCCTTCGCATACTGGGTGAAAGCGTCGTTGGCCTGTTCAGCCGTGATGCCCTGAATTAGGGTCTTTTTCTGTCTTGTTGCCATTTTAATTGATGTTTAATTGTTGGTTAATTATTGATTATTGATGGTATATTCCTTGACTTATAGGTCATTTTGCAGGCTGCGACATGTGCTGAAGTCCAATGGAAAGAGGCGATTTCGTCGATTGAAGCGTTTCAGGGGCAAAATCGAGGTTCAAAAGTCGCCAATGGGTCAAATTGCAGGCTTGGTAGGCCGGTG
>JAFSJF010000025.1 GCA_017439405.1 Bacteroidales bacterium | reverse complement strand
GTTTCGGGACAAATCACCATGCGCGACCTCTCGGAAGTGGCCAATGTGGAAATCGTGTTCAACGGCTTGAATGAAAAAACCATCGAGCAGTTCCTCAAGACCAATGCGCTCGAATACGTCAAAGGGAACGAAGGCTTCAAAATCGTTTCAGACAAGGAAAAATATGCCAAGCTGAACACCATCCCCACCGTTTCCGAAGGCCATCTGATGGACAAAAAAGGCAACGAGATCATGGTGTTCCAATTCAGGCTCGACAAGCCGACTCAAGACCGCCTCAAAGCAATCAAAACCAAAGGAGAAGCCTTGATGCAAAAGGAGCCCACGACCCTACAGACCGATTACAACAACGACGGCATCAAATTTTCCACGCAAGGCAACTACTACGTCCTGACCAACAGCCCAATGAACCTTTGCCAAATATTCAACACCGACGGAAAAATGATACGCGAAATCGACGGCAACCTTGTCGACCCCGCCGATGTTTTCCCCGAATTGAGACAACTGGACTCCGCATTGATACAATCCATCAAGAGTTTTGGGTATTATCGCAGCTCGGTGGAAGACGTCTTCATCAACGGGAAGGAGATTTGGATTGGTTTCACGGTTTCTTGCCCCAGCATGGAAGACGGACAAGTCAGCCTGCAATCCCCTTATCAAGTGCTTTCCTATCCGCTTTACGACACAACGCAGGACTTCAAAGTGATTTTTGACGGAAGGCAAAACGAGGTGGCCACCATGATGTTCGGGCATTCCAACAATGGCGGCAACGGACTTCCATTTTTACAAGATGTATATGTCGTTTCGCAAAAGTTCGACCAAGAGGGACAATGCATCTACACCCAAGCCAAATGCGAAGTGCAGGATGGCATTCTCACACTGAAAAACGAGCGCCCGATTCACTATCCCGAGTTTGAGCAAAAGGATTTGCTGTGGTATAAGCCCAAACTGAAAGATGGCATGCTTAACCTTGCGTTCACAGAATATCTTCTTGACATACAAAAAGATACCGTTTTCAATTTGCCTTTCCGATACAACACCAAAGTGATTGACCACGGCGGTTTCAACATTCAAGCGACTCAAGACGCTCAACTTGTGGATTGGGCTTTCGACGGAGAAACGTTCGGCGTGATATACGACGACATTGTGGACAACCAAAGAAGCAAACGCCATCACCTCGTTTGGCGAAAAGGCCAAAAGGACTTTACGGACACCGAAATAACCCTTCCTGAAGAGGCACATGTCGGGATGCAGCTGGTTCTCCCCGATGTAGCCTGCTATCTGACGACAGACAACCGCGTTGGGACGATGGTGCTGGAATAAGGTCAATACAAAAACCCAAACAGCCAAAGCGGAATCTTGTTGCCTCGGCCTAATTCCACGCCGTCGATGGCTGAAAATCAACATTCCAATATGGAAATGTAAAAACTGGCCTATGTTTGCCAAGAAAACCGTATTTTTGTCGCTTTAATATCATGTTTTATGCAAAACACCGATTTTGCCCCGCAAATCGCGCAGGAACTCAACTTGGCCGCGCACCATGTAGCCAACGTCATTCGTCTCTTCGACGAAGGCGCCACCATCCCCTTCATCGCCCGCTACCGCAAGGAAATGACAGGCACGATGAACGAAGAGAACGTGGCTGCTGTGCAAAAACGCCTCGAACAACTCGTTGAACTCCAGAAACGCAAGGAAAGCGTCATCGCCTCCATCCGTGAGCAGGAGAAACTTACGCCCGAACTGGAACAAAAGATACTGAACGCCAATACCTTGCAAGAGGTGGAAGACCTTTATCTCCCCTACAAGCCTACACGCCGCACCCGCGCCGCCATCGCCCGCGAGAAAGGTTTAGAGCCACTGGCCGCACAAATCATGGCGCAGAATGTAGACATGGTGGACCGCCTCGCTGCACGCTATGTCAACGCAGGCAAGGGCGTCAACGACATCGAGGAGGCCCTGCAAGGCGCCAAAGACATCATGGCCGAGTGGGTCTCGGAAAACATCAACGGGCGCAACCGCATCCGCAAGATCTTCCACATGCAGGGCGACATCAGCTCCGCCGTGGTCAAGGGCAAAGAAGAGGAAGGCAAGACCTACCAGCAGTATTTCGACTTCCGAGAGCCGATTTCAGAGGCACCCTCGCACCGCCTTTTGGCCCTGTTCCGCGCCGAGGAAGAAGGCATGGTAAAGCTGAAAATCAAGGTAGATGACGACTTCGTGCTGAACTCATTGGAAAGCATCTTCCTGAAGAACGATAACGAATCATCGGAGCTCGTGCGCGAGGCCATCGCCGACTCGTGGAAACGCCTTTTAGAGCCCTCCATCGAGACCGAAATCCGCAACTATTATAAGGAGAAGGCCGACGAGACCGCCATCCGCGTCTTCGCCGAGAACCTCAAACAACTGCTCCTCGCCGCCCCCATGGGCCAGAAACGCGTCCTCGCCATCGACCCGGGCTTCCGTACGGGTTGCAAAGTGGTGGTCTTGAGCGAGACGGGGGCCTTGCTCCACAACGAGACCATCTACCCCCACCCGCCCAAGTCGGACACGGTGGGCGCGATGCGCAAAATCAAGAGCCTCGTGGATGCCTACCGCAT
>JAFSJF010000024.1 GCA_017439405.1 Bacteroidales bacterium | reverse complement strand
CACCGGCCTACCAAGCCTGCAATTTGACCCATTGGCGACTTTTGAACCTCGATTTTGCCCCTGAAACGCTTCAATCGACGAAATCGCCTCTTTCCATTGGACTTCAGCACATGTCGCAGCCTGCAAAATGACCTATAAGTCTGTTTTTTGTCGTCGCACATCCAGATGAGCTTGGACTCTTCCTTGAGGTAGTAGGCGGTGGAGAGGTCGCTGTTGAGTTCCAGGGCGGCGTTGAGGCGCTCGATGTCGGTTGCTTTGGTGATGTCGCATCGGTTGCGGAGCAAGATGTACCTAGTGTCCTTGACGACGCTTGACCTGCTGTGTCCTGTGGATTCACCCTGTCCAGGCAGCCCGCGTTCCTTGTCGGATGATGTTAATGACCAGTTCTTCCGAGTTTGCCATCCAAAGTTGGACCATTCGTTGCACTGTGATTTCGTCACTTCCAACCAAATCTATGTGTTTTTGGGCAGATTTGGCTGGAACCTCGTAATAAAATGCGCAAATCGGGCAGAAAATTGGGTTGCTGTTTTTTCATTATTTCTTTGCACAGCCAACACCAATAACCAAAGAAAACACTACTTTTGCGGAAAATTTGAGCCATGCACACCCTTTCGGTCGTCATCATCACCTTCAACGAGGAGCAGAAGATAGGGCAATGCCTTGATTCCGTGAAGGATATTGCGGATGAAATCATCGTGGTGGACAGTCATTCCACCGATGCGACCGAAGCCATCTGCGACCGCTACGGCGCGAAATTCTTCACCCAAGACTGGCTCGGCTACTCCGAACAGAAAAACCAAGCCGACGACTTAGCCACCTGCGACCTCATCTTCAGCATCGACGCCGACGAAGCCCTCTCCGACGAACTGAGGCAGTCCATCAAGGCCTTGAAGGAACGTGAAATCGCCGGAAACGAGGTCTTTGCCATGAACCGCCTCAACAACTACTGCGGAAAGTGGGTGAAGGGCTGCGGACTCTATCCTGAAACCAAAATCCGCATTTGGCGGCGCGGCTTCGCCCAATGGGAAGGGCTTATCCACGAGTGGCTGAACTACAAGGCCGAGCCGAAGAAGACCCTGCTGCGCGGCGACCTGCTGCACTACTCGTGGGACACGCCCGAGGAATTCCGAAAGCAACAGTTCCACTTTGCCGAGCTGGGCGCGCAGTCGTACTACGAGCGCGGCAAGAAGACGGGCCTCCTACCCTACCTGTTCAGCCCGAGCATCAACTTCGTCCGCACCTTTATTATTAAAGGCGGCTTCCTCTACGGCAAGACGGGATTCTACACCTGCCGCACGATGATGCAAGCCAACCGACACAAGTACAACCTATTACGAGAAAAGATTAAAGGAAAACCATAATGGGAGAACGACAACAGAGCCTTTAACCGTCATGGCGGAGGGACATCCGCCATCTCCTGAGCGCGAAAACAAATCCTTTCGTTCAGGAGATTGCGGGTCAAGCCCGCAATGACGGTCAAGGAGCGAAGTTGTGAGCAAAGAAAAAGAGAAAACCATGGAAGAAACATTTGAACAAGAAGTGGAACGCACGGTAGCGGCACTGAAAGCCGGAAAGACCATCCTCTACCCCACCGACACCATCTGGGGCGTGGGCTGCGACGCCACCAACAGCCGCGCCTGCGACCGCGTGTTTGAAGTGAAACAAAGGCCCGCCTCGAAGAGCCTCATCGTGCTCGTCGATACGGCGGAACGGCTGAAGGACTATGTCGTTGATGTACCCGCCATCGCTTACGACCTTATCGCACACAGCACCAATCCGTTGAGCATCGTCTTTGCGCAGAGCAAGAACTTGGCCAAAAACATCTCCGCCGACCATTCGGTGTGCATCCGCGTGGTGGACAACGAGTTCTGCAAGGAAGTCATCCGCCGCCTCGGGAAGCCCATCACCTCCACCTCGGCCAACCTTTCGGGACAACCCACTGCGATGACCTACAACGACATCAGCGAGGAAATCAGGAAGGCCGTCGACTACAAAGTGCAGCTTTACCACGACAGCTTCTGCAAGCCCAAAAGCTCGACCATCATCAAGCTCAACGCGGACAACACTTTCGAGATTTTGAGGCAATAGCAAAGCCATTTCGAAAAAAAATGCTATTTTCGCGGCATAAATAAATAGGAAAATGAAAATCAAGCTTTTATTTACCACCCTGCTATTGCTTACGGCAAGTCTAACCTATGCCCAAGTCCAACACGAAAGCGACACAATCGCCTCTATCACCGGGGACACAACCATCTATACCGCCGCAGAAAAAATGCCGTCTTTCCCTGGTGGAGAAATGAAGATGTACGAGTTTTTGGCCATGAATGTCCGTTATCCGCAACGCGCCAGAGAAGACGGCTACAGCGGCACTGTCTACGTCAGATTCGTTGTCGAGCCAGATGGTTCGATAACGAATATCGAGGTCGCAAAAGGCGTTGGCGGTGGTTGCAGCGAAGAAGCCGTCCGTGTCGTCAAGATGATGCCGAATTGGATTCCGGGAGAGGCTTTCGGGAAGAAAGTGAGAGTCACATACACCTTGCCCGTCAGTTTTAAGTTGTTCTAATGGCCTTGACCTGAAAAGTATGTCAAGGACTTGTCCGGCGAACAAGTCGTATCCACGCAGGTGATTTACGACGGGGAAAGCAACGACTTCGAACTGCATAACGGTGTTTTTAATTTCAGGAGAATTGGAGAATCATAATGTTTATTACTTTTGCATCATCAAAGTGAAGCTCAATGATCCAAAAAATCCATAAATTCGGTGGCGCGTCGGTGAAGGATGCCGATGCCGTGCGCAATCTGGCGCAAATTGTCGGCCAACATAAGGACGAGGACATCTTGCTCGTGGTTTCCGCCATGGGAAAGACGACCAATATGCTCGAAAAGGTCTTGGCCGACTTCCGTGAACATAATGGCAACCTCGGCATGGAGGCCCTGCATGAGGTCATCGCCTACCACGACGGCATCATCAACGGGCTGTTTGGCGACGACGCCAACCCCGAATTTGGGGAGAACATCGCAGGACTTTTCATCGAGCTTTGGGAGAAACTGCAAAAGACCGATGCGCCCTACGACTATCAATACGACCAAACTGTATGCTACGGCGAACTCATCTCAACGAGCATCATCCACGAATACCTCAGCAAGTGCGACATCCCCACGCGCTGGCTCGATGCGCGGAAATACGTCATCGCCGAAGACGACACCCACTTCCGCGCCGCCAACCCCGACTGGGACGAGACGCGGCTGAGAATCAGCAAACTGAACGACGAGCACATCCGTGGCCTCGTGTGCCTCACGCAGGGCTTCATAGGCGGCACCGCCGACGGCAAGCACAGCGTCACCCTCGGGCGCGAAGGCTCCGACTTCACCGCAGCCATCTTCGCCAACTGCCTCGATGCCAATGAGGTCACCATCTGGAAAGACGTGGACGGCCTGCTCAACGCCGACCCGAAACGCTTCGCCGACACGGTCAAAATTCCTCACATCCCTTACTCCGAAGCCATCGAGTTGGCCTTTTATGGCGCGACCATCATCCACCCCAAGACCATCAAGCCGCTGCAAAACAAGGGGATAACGCTCAAGGTGCAGTCGTTCCTGAACCCCGACCACGAGCCGACCGTCATCGACGGAAACCACAAGAAAAACGACGAGAGCATCCCTTCGTTCATCATCAAGGACAACCAGACATTGGTCTCCATCTCGCCCCGCGACTATTCGTTCATGGACGAGCACAACCTGAAGACCATCTTCGAAGTCTGCGCCGACCTGAACATCCACGCCAACATGATCCAAACCTCAGCCCTGATGCTCTCGTTCTGCTTCGACAGCGACTCCAACAAACTGAAGCATCTGATGGAGCAATTGAGCGAATCGTTCAGCATCAAATACAACGACGGTCTTCAGTTGTTCACTATCCGGCACTATGGCAAGGGGGGCGATATGTCGTTCCTCGAAGGCCGGCGCGTCCTTGTCCAACAGCAAAGCCGCAGCACGATGCAGTTCGTTATTAGATGATGACTGCCCATCCCTTTGCTTTTCTATCTTTTCAGCACAGCCCTAATGGGGTTAATGAGCCTCTCAAGAACTGTGAGGTCATCGATGATGACCTCCGCAACACCCGTCATCTCAGGTTTATAACTCCTATTTAATGGATTTATTGCGGTATGAAGACAGAAAAATCCTCCCGCCGAATGTTCAGCAGAAGGATTTATCTTATCTCACGCAGAAATCGCAGAATACGCAGAACCTGTCGGACGATGATTTCTCACGCAGAAATCGCAGAATATGCAGAACCTGCCGGACGATGATTTCTCACGCAGAATACGCAGAATACGCAGAACCTGTCGGACGATGATTTCTCACGCAGAATACGCAGAATGCGCAGAAGCCTATCGGACAAAATTACGTCGCATTGCGATTCATAAGATTCTGCGATTTCTGCGTGCCAAAAAAAAACTATTCCACCACGATTTTCCGCGTCACGCCATTCATTTTCACGAAATACAAGCCTTGCGGCAATTCCACGATTTCCTTGCCGTTGATTTCTTTGGTCAAAACGGTCTGGCCGAGGACATTTGTAACGGTAAGAATGCCCGTGCCCTCAACGGTTACACGGTCTTTGGCGGGATTCGGATAAATCCTGAATGCGGTTTCCGCATTCTCGCCAAGGCCGAGAATGTCGGTAGTGAGGTTGGAAAAGGACAATTCTTCAAAGCCTTTGCCATCGTTGAACACGGCGGCGATGACGGCCTGACCGCCATCGAATTGGTTTACGCCGCAGGTGTAGTCGGTGATGGAGGCATTCACTTGGTCAACCACGGTGATTTCATTCGTTGACGGGTCGTATTTGCAAATTTGAAAATAGGTGAGCGATCCTTGGGCGCCTTCTTCCACGTAGGGGACATTCCACGTCATGTTGAGGTTGCTATTTACATCCTCGTAATAGGTGGTGTGGATGGTGCCTTTCTCATAGCTCTCAATGGGGCAGTCCTCGCCTTCGGTGGTGACACCCACGAGATAATAGTTTCTCGCGGCATTGTCGCTGCCGATGACATCCAAGAAGTAGCCTTGCTCGTATGGCGTAGTGCCCACGAGCAGGCCATCTCGATAGACCTTCACCTCGTTGATGTATTCGGCCTGCCCAGGTGTGGTTTGCCAAGTGGTTTTGTTCAGGTTGGTTTCCAAATCCACCGTGGCACGGTAAACTTCTACGTTGTCCTTCACGATGAAGGTGCGCGTGGCGGTGGCGCACATGTCGGAGATGTCGCAGGTGTATGTGCCAGGTTCAATGACTTCGATAATAGGTGTAGTATCACCAGTAGACCAATGATACTCATAGTAATCCCAATTTGGTGGCGATGGTAAAGTATCCAGATTTAGTTCTATAGCTTCATGCTGATGCTTCCAGAGTTCTTCAGTGGTTTCAGTGGGAATGTGGGGGTCTTTGAAGAGAATACCGTACTCAAAACCAAGGATGCCATAACAGAGGTAGGAACCTGCAAATATGTAATTCACCTGACTATCAAATATCATTGGATTGTCTGAGTAAGTTGCACCATTTACATTCCAGTAGGGATTGTCGCAATCGGAGTAAACAACGACTCGACTGTATTTGTTAGTACAAACGTATAGTGGCCCTGTAGAACAAGTTTGCTGTAGTTCTAACACAGTCATAATTGTGTCGTTTTGTGCTTGTGCTCCCATGATTCCAATATAAGTAAAAGCAATCATTAGAAATAGTTTTTTCATATTTCCTCCTATTTTATTTGTTATTGATTTGATTTAGTTTCAGTTCCTTTCGCTGAAACTCTCATCATCAAGCAAGGAAACTCCGGAAAAGAAAGAGGGCGGAATTGTCCTTTGGATGCTTATTTCGTCCTCAGGCTCTGGAAAACACCTTTACAGTAAATAAGTTGGAATCAATCCACGCCCGTAGGCGTGAACTCCCGCAATACTTATTCTCACTGTAAGAAATTTTCCAGATTTCGAGGGCGGAGAATAAGAGCGTCAGCTCTAAGTATGTTGTTTATGTGTTATGTTTGTTCTTTTCTATGGGTGTTTGTGTTTTATGGGTGCAAAGATAGGAAATTTTGCATTGGCAAGACAAATTATCACAAATTATCACCTATTTTTTTCGGCATTTTAGTATTTTTGCAGCATAAAAACAATCACTATGACAAACATCAACTACATCTGTTTCAAGGATGAAGGCGTTGAAATCAGCGTTTCACTGTTCGTTTTCAAGGAAGACGACACCTATATTGCTTATTGTCCCTCACTCGATTTGTCGGGTTACGACCTGACTGAGGAAAGTGCCCGTTCCGATTTCGACTATATGCTTGCTGACTACCTCAATGAGCAACTTCGCAACGGCACCCTCCGCAATGACCTTGCCTTGCACGGATGGAAAATGGGAAAAGCAAAAGGCAACGAGCCTGAATTGTCGGACATGTTAGGCATGAACGAGCAACTCAGGAAGCTTGTAATGAAGTCGTACAAGAAAACGAACGTGAACAAGACTTGCACGATTCCGTCATGAACACCTACAGGATTGGCAACATCAGCATTGAGGACTTCCGGCTTTCCCTTGCCGACAAAGGATGCAAAAAAGTGGAGTCAGGCAATACTGGCCACGAAAAGTGGTCGAAAGAGGGATTATTGCGTCCTGTCGTTTTCCAAACACACATCGACCCAATTCCCGAATTCATCATCCGGAACAACCTACGCAACCTTGGCTTGACTGGCAACGACCTTCGGGCTTGGTTAAAAAAGCGCGACACAAAAAAGCGCTCAAATAATTAGGAGTTATCGTCGCATTATTTCGAAACAAATGATCAAGAAAATCCATAAATTCGGCGGTGCGTCGGTGAAGGATGCCGAGGCCGTGCGCAATCTGGCCCAAATCGTAAGTCTGCGCAAGGACGAGAATAGCGGTTAATTGGGGTTAATAACTCCTATTTAATGGAATTGTTGCGGTTTGAACATAGAAAAATCCTCCTGCCGTTTTGGCAAGAGGATTTGTAGAGATGTTTCCGAAACGTCTCTATGCGGTTATTCCACCACGACCTTTCGCGTTGCACCATTCATTTTCACGAAATACAATCCGCGCGGCAATCCGATGCTTTCCATGCCGTCGATTTCGCGGGCGAGGACGGTCTGGCCAAGCACATTCGTGATGGTCATTCGGCCCGTGCCTTCCACCGTGAATGTGCCTTGGGCTGGATTCGGATAGACCTTGAAGGCTAGGCTTTCGTTTTCGCCAATGCCCACCGTTTCGCTGCTGCGGTTGGAGAGCAGGCGCGTCTCGCCGTCTTTGCTGGCCTCCACGCCTTGGATGACGATGTAGCCCTCGTCGAACTGGCTTTGTGAGCAGGTGTAGCTTGTCACGCTGGCTCCGACATAATCGATGACGGTGAGCGAGCCGTCTTCTTCATGCCATTCACAGATGTTGTAGCCGAGCAAGTCGTATCCTGCAGGGACATTCCAGTTGACCTCGATGGTATTGTTGATACCTGTCAAGTAAGCCATGTGGATGGTCTCCTTAGGATAGCTCGCGATGGGGCAGGGCGTGCCGTCGGTGGCGAGGGCCGTGACGGTGTAGGTTCTCGATGCGGCGTCTGAGCCGATGTCGTCGATGAACTGGCCGTCCGTGTAAGGCGCGGTGCCGACCGTGAGGCCGTCGCGTTTCACTTCCACTTGGCTGACGTACTCGGCTTGGGCTTCGGTGGTCTGCCAAGTGACCATGTTGAGGTTCGTCTCAAGGTCGCATGTTGCGAGTTCGACTTCCACGTTGTCGCGGACGATGAAGGTGCGCGTGGCGGTGCCACAGATTTCACTGATTTCGACGGTGTACGTGCCAGGCTCAGTGACTTCGATGGTTCTGGTTGTTTCACCAGTTGACCAATGAAACTCGTAGTTAAACGGGTATTCAATGCTGTCATGTCCAACTGCGACAAGCGAGTCTGTCTGCATTTGCCTTTTCCACTGAGTGCGAGTGAACTCTGATGGAACATTCGAGCCAAGGTACTTTACTCCAAAACCGTGGTGAAAATTACATCCATCGTAATAAATCTGCTTTGTGCCTTGCTGAGGGTTGATAATCAGAGGGCTTTCATTCCAAATCTCTTGACCTTGTACAGTCCAATGGAATTCTTCGCAACCATCCTGCGCATAGATCAATACTCTTTGCTGGTTGTCAATGCAAAGGTATTGCCAATCGGGTCGGTCGACAATGTATAAAACAATGTCATTTTGTGCATAAGCCAGCATTGTGCTGACAATCGACACGGCGATAAGTAACACAAATTTTTTCATGTTTACCTCCTTTTTTTATTTGTTATTGATTGATAATTAGGTTAGTTTTCAGTTTTTTCCGCTGAAACGCTCATCATCAAGCCAAAGGAAACTCCGAGAAATGAAATAGGGCGGAATTGTCCTTTGATGTTTGCTTATTTCTTCTTCAGGCTCTGGTAAACCTATATACCAAATAAGATGGAAACAATCCTCGCCCAAAGGCGAGAACTTTCGCAATCTTATTCTCGGTATTGAAATTTACCAGATTTCGAAGAAGGAGAATAAGAGCGTCAGCTCTGTGTATGTCTATGTGTTAGTTTTCTATTCTTTCGTTTGTTGTGTGTTTTGTTGTTTATGGGTGCAAAAATATGAATTTTCTGTTTATCCAAAAATATCGGAGTGAGTGCCTGTACGCATCAAAAGCAAAGTCAATTCGTTGTCGTTCTTGTCCCACACCAACAACCAGTCAGGCTTGATGTGACATTCCCAACGGCGGTTGAACTTTCCAGAAAGTCTATGTGGTTTGTATTTGGCAGGCAAGCCTCCATCCTTTTCAAGCAATTGCATCACCACGTTTAAGGCTTCCATTTCATAGCCCCGTTGCTTGCAACGCTTGAAGTCTTTCTCAAAAGACTTGGTGTACTTAATGGTGAACATCAGTCTTTCATCAATTGATTGAACAAATCGGCGGCACTACTGGCTGTATATACGCGACCTGCCTTTATATCCTCTTCAGCCTCCTCAAAACCGGACTTTTTCTTTGCGGACACTCTTTCCTTAATCAAGCCCAAGCCCAAAAGATAATTCAAGAGTTGTCTTCCGGCGTTTGTCCTTTCGTTGATAGTCACTGTGTAAGTAGCCATTTCCTCTCCTTTTTCTGTGTTTTGATTGGGTGCAAAAGTAGGAAAAAAATGATAAGGGTCGGAGAAAAAGAGCAGATTTTATACTATTTTGGCATATTAATAGTATTTTTGCAGACGGAAAAGATTAAAAAAAGGAATAGACTATGGTAAGACCAATTAAAGAAACGCCCATCCTGACAGGGGAAGATGCAGAAGCCTTCATGGAAGAAATGGAAAGAGTGGATAGTATGAGCAAAGAAACCAAAACTGCCAATCGCATTAAGTTACTGGAAGAGTTCAATTCCATTATCAAGAAAATTGCTGTTTGCCTTTAAGTTGCCATAGTAAAATGATCAAAAAAATCCATAAATTCGGCGGCGCGTCGGTGAAAGATGCCGAGGCCGTGCGCAATTTGGCCGAAATCGTTAGCCAACACAAGGATGAGGACATCATGTTGGTGGTCTCCGCCATGGGCAAGACTACCAACATGTTGGAAAAGGCATTGGCCAACTTCCGCGAACACGATGGCAACCTTGGCATGGAAGCCTTGCACGAGGTCATCAGCTACCACGACGGCATCATCAACGGGCTGTTTGGCGACGACGCCAACCCCGAATTTGGCGAGAACATCGCCGGACTTTTCATCGAGCTGTGGGAGAAGTTGCAGAAGACCGACGCCCCCTATGACTACCAATACGACCAAACCGTGTGCTACGGCGAGCTTATCTCGACCAGCATCATCCAGGAATACCTCAGCAAATGCGAGATTCCGACACGCTGGCTCGACGCACGGAAATATGTCATCACCGACATTGAACCCACCTTCCGCGCCGCCAACCCCGACTGGGACGAAACGCGCCTGAAAATCAGCAAGCTGAACGACGAGCACATCCGTGGCATCGTGTGCCTCACGCAGGGTTTCATTGGTGGCACTGCCGACGGCAAGCACAGCGTCACCCTCGGGCGCGAAGGCTCCGACTTCACCGCGGCCATCTTCGCCAACTGCCTCGATGCCGAGGAAGTCACCATCTGGAAGGACGT
>JAFSJF010000023.1 GCA_017439405.1 Bacteroidales bacterium | reverse complement strand
GCTTGATGAGTATGTTGAGCGACGGGCCGCTGGTGTCCTTGAACGGGTCGCCTACGGTGTCGCCAACGACTGTAGCCTTGTGGTTCTCAGAGCCTTTGCCACCGAAGTTGCCTTCTTCGACGTACTTCTTGGCATTGTCCCAAGCGCCGCCCGAGTTGGCCATGAACACGGCCAAGACGAAGCCCGTGCTAAGGCCGCCGATGAGCAGGCCAAGCACGCCGGGAACGCCCAAGATGACACCCGTCAGGATCGGGACGAGGATGGCCAAGATGGAAGGCACCAGCATTTCCTGCTGTGCGCCCTTCGTCGAGATGGCCACGCAACGCTCGTAGTCGGGTTCGGCCTTGCCTTCAAGGATGCCCTTGATGGTGCTGAACTGACGGCGGACTTCCTCCACCATCTTCTGGGCCGCGCGACCCACGGCGTTCATCGTCATGCCGCAGAACACGAAGGCCATCATGGCGCCGATGAAGATACCCACGAGGACGAGAGGATTCATCAGGTTGACGTTATAGTAGTTCATGAAGTCAATCAACGAAGCCTTGGCGGTCTCGATGACGTCGCCACCCACTTCCATGGTCGTCTGGCCCACGCGGAGCAAGGCAATCTTAATCTCTTCAACATAAGAGGCCAACAGTGCCAAAGCCGTCAAAGCGGCGGAACCGATGGCGAAGCCCTTACCCGTAGCAGCGGTAGTATTGCCAAGAGCATCGAGGGCGTCAGTGCGCTTGCGCACTTCAGGCTCAAGGCCGCTCATTTCAGCGTTGCCGCCAGCGTTGTCGGCGATGGGGCCGTAAGCGTCGGTGGCCAAAGTGATGCCCAAAGTGGAAAGCATACCCACAGCGGCGATGCCAATGCCATAAAGGCCGCGCGACAGGTTGGCAGCCGTAAACTCGATATGGAAGCCATTGGCGCAGAGATAAGCCAACACGATGGCCACACCGACAGTAATGACGGGGATGGCAGTGGAAAGCATGCCGAGACCCAGACCGGAGATAATGACCGTAGCAGGACCTGTCTTCGAGCTTTCGGCCACCTTTTGCGTAGGCTTATAGCTTTGCGACGTGTAGTATTCCGTGGCTTTACCGATAATCACACCAGCCAACAGGCCGACGACGACGGAAAGTGAAGTCTGCCACCACATGTTGGCATATTCGCCCGTTTCTTTACCGAAGAGGAAATACATGATGCCGAAGGTTGCAACGGCAATCAGCACGGCGGCAGCGTTGGTGCCACGGCTCAAAGCGCCAAGCAATTCCTTCATACCGGCGTTTTCCTTCGTCTTAACCAGATAGATACCCAAGATGGACAGCAAAACACCCACAGCAGCGATGAGCATAGGCGCAAGCACAGCCCTAAACTGCATTCCCTCGACGGCAGCCGTGGCGAAGGCCGAAGCGCCCAAAGCCATGGTAGCCAAGATGGAACCCGCATACGACTCGTAAAGGTCGGCACCCATGCCGGCAACATCACCCACATTGTCGCCAACGTTATCGGCGATGGTGGCAGGGTTGCGCGGGTCGTCCTCGGGGATGTTGTACTCGGTCTTACCCACAAGGTCGGCACCGACGTCGGCAGCCTTGGTGTAGATACCGCCACCTACGCGGGCAAACAGAGCCTGCGTTGAGGCACCCATGCCGAAGGTCAGCATGGTGGTGGTGATGGTAATCAGGTCGTTTTCGGCTCCAACGGCGGCAAGCAGTCCAGTGCCGTTCAGCACGAGGAACCACACGGAGACGTCGAGCAGGGCGAGACCCACCACGACGAGACCCATGACGGCCCCCGAGCGGAAAGCCACTTGAAGGCCGCTGTTGAGCGACTTGCGGGCGGCGTTGGCCGTACGCGCCGAAGCGTAGGTGGCCGTCTTCATGCCGAAGAAGCCCGCCAAACCCGAGAAGAAACCACCCGTCAGGAAGGCGAACCAAACGACGCCATTCTGCAACTTGAAGTAGGCCATGATGCCAAAGATGGCCGCCAAGATGACGAACACGATGATCACCACCTTGTACTGCTGCTTCAGGTAAGCCATGGCGCCCTTGCGGACGTGAGCGGCGATTTTCTTCATCAGGTCAGTACCTTCGTCTTGCTTCATCATCTGCTTGTAGAAGATGTAAGCGAATGTCAGCGCCAGGATTGAGGCGCATAACACGATGTAAACAATACTGTTACTCATAAGGTTATAAATTTAGTTAAACTTAAATTGCCCTTAATGTCAGTGCTTTGACGGGACAAAAATAAGGACAAAATGAATTGAATCACCAAATTTTTTGTCAGTTTTTTTCTCCGATGAAACTTTTTTTGTCCATTTCCGAAAAAGTCCCTACTTTTGACGATTGAAGGAAGAAGGTCTTCTCATAAAATAGAAGCTTATCAATCAGTTTTTTAACGACACAAAGCCCTTCAAGACTTCGCAATACAAACAAAAAATGAACAAGGTCAGACTGGAAATCATCGGCATGTCGTACAGCGAATCCTCGACAGGGGCATACGTCTTGGTTTTGGGCGACAAGAATTCGCAGCGCCGCTTGCCCATTGTCATCGGGAATGCCGAAGCGCAAGCCATCGCCGTGGGCATCGAGCGGCAACCCAACAGCCGTCCTCTCACCCACGACCTGCTGCTAAAAATCAACAACACGTTCAGCATCAGTATTTTGGAAGTGGTAATCAACCGTTTCCGCGATGGCGTGTTCTATGCAATGTTGGTGTGTCGGCAAGGCAACGACATCGTCACAATCGACGCGCGTCCTTCCGATGCCATCGCCCTCGCCGTGAGAATCGGGTGCGAAATCTACGCCTATGAAAGCGTAATGCAAGAGGCCGGCATCATCATGGACGACATGGAAGAAGACGAAAGCGAGCGAGGCGACAACTTTATTAACGAGGTGCAAGACGAGCCCGACATCGAACTGCTGACCCTGCACGAGCTGGAAGACCTGCTGCAAATGGCCATCGACGAGGAGGACTATGAGAAAGCGGCGCGGATTCGGGATGAAATCAATAGTAGAAAATAGAAGCTGTTAGCTATAAGCCGTTGGCCATTAGCTTATTTTGCTACCAAGCTAAAAGCTAACGGCTAAAAGCCAAAAAGCAAAACAAACTCTAAATCTTGAAATCCTTGAATATTAAACACTTAAATCAACGAATATGAAAGCTATCAAATTCAGACTTATCGTGATGAACTTCCTCATCTTTGCGGTGTGGGGAGCTTATCTTTGCTCGCTGGGCATCTATCTCAGCAAGATCGGCATGGGTGCCAACATCGGGAAATTCTTCGCCATCCAAGGCATCGTCTCCCTTTTCATGCCTGCACTAATGGGCATCGTGGCCGACCGTTGGATTCCGGCGCAGAAGCTCTTAGGAATCTGCCACTTCATCGCCGCCGTCTTCATGGCTTTGGCGGGGTATATGGGCATGAAATACGGTAGTGCCGTCAGCTTCGGGCAACTGTTTCCTTTCTATGCGCTCAGCGTGGCTTTCTTCATGCCCACCATCGCACTCGGAAACTCGGTCTCCTACAATGCTTTGACCAAAGCCGGATTGGACACAGTGAAGGCCTTCCCTCCTATCCGCGTTTTCGGCACCGTCGGTTTCATCCTCTCAATGTGGATCGTCAACTTCACAGGATTCAAGAATGGTTATGAGCAACTGTTTGTGAGTGCTGCTTGGGGAGTGATTCTCGCCGTCTATTCTTTCACCCTGCCCGACTGCCCTGTCAACAAGAACGTGGAGAGCAAATCGTTCGTCGACACCTTCGGGCTGCGCGCCTTCGCGCTGTTCAAGGACGCACGCATGGCCGTGTTCTTCATCTTCTCGTTCCTCTTGGGCATGTGCCTGCAAGTGACCAACGGCTTCTGCACGCCTTTCCTCGACGCTTTCGGCCAGTCGCCGGAATACGCCAGTGCCTTCGCGGTGAAGAACAACGTGTTCCTATCGTCCATCTCGCAAGTGTCTGAAACCCTGTGTATTCTCTTGATTCCCTTCTTCCTGAAGAAGTTCGGCATCAAGAAGGTGATGCTCATCGCCTTCGGGGCCTGGGCGTTGCGTTTCTTCTTCCTTGGCGCTGGCGGCCCGACGGGCTTCGGTCTTGTGCTGTTCATCCTCTCGATGATTGTCTACGGTGTGGCCTTCGACTTCTTCAACATCAGCGGTTCGCTTTTCGTCGACCAGAACACCGACGAGAAGATCCGCAGCAGTGCGCAAGGCGTGTTCATGATGATGACCAACGGCTTCGGAGCCACTATCGGTTCGTTCTGCGCCCAAGCCGTGGTGAACCATTTCACCCTCGGCAAGACCAACTTCGACGAGTTGATGGCTGGCTGGTCGTCAGCTTGGTATGTGTTTGCAACATTCGCGTTGGTGGTGGGCGTTTTGTTCGCCATCTTGTTCAAGTACAAACACGAGCCGGAGAAACAATAAACTGACCTTGTGTCTCTCGATTGCACTCTGCAAAGTGTAGTTTTATACAAAAGTTGCACTTTGCGGAGTGCAACTTTTTTTGTTTTTGCACTTTTTTGAGTGCGCTTTGAAAATAAAGAAGCCTGCTACGCTTGTTTAGTGAAAGACAACATCGAGTACACAGTCGGGCACTCCGTTCCGATTTGGATGTTGGGGGATGGGTGTCGATGTAACTGCTGATTTATCATGTATTCTAATGTTTATTATTTCGTTTTCTTTTTATAGTTCATCAATAATGCCCCCAAAAGAGCCCCAAAAGAAATCAAGAAAGTAAACAATACCGCCTTTAAGGGCGTCAACAAATGCCACCAAACAACAATTCCAACCAGTCCCATAACACATACAATAAGAAGAAGGAAGTATTTATTTCGAAATTTGCATACGAACCAGCCAAACAAAAAAAACACTAACACTATAAAGATGTAAATCAACAAGTTGATGATTCTAACCGACACTGCAAATAGTGTTGTTTGAAGCATGTGACCAGATTTTAAAAACTTAGACAACAAATTAATTTCTATATTCGCTTTAAACCTAAATCTGTCAGACTTAACTCGTTTTTCACATAACATCTTAAATGTTAAGCACTCAACTCCATCCATATCGTTTAATTTGTTCAACAATGCATCCATATCACTCATTGAAAAACTATCATCAAAATCATAATCATGGAACATCAGTATGATAATTCCATTTCGATTCTTGTTATCTTTGATAGCGTTGATTAATTTATTAGGGTGGTCAATTGTTTCCGGATAATACTGTAGTTTAGCGCTACTTAAAGGTTGTCCTATAGTCATGCAAGAAGACATACATTCAAAGCCCAAAAGTTCAAGAGCCCTTAATGTGTTATCATCATAGCTATTCCAAGGTGGCACAAAAGTAATAATAGGCATAAACAATGAATCCAAAAGATGTTTCCCTTTCGAGAGCATATCCATCTGTCTTTGGAATGATATTCCTGCAAACTCTCCTCCAAACCCCATAAAGCGATGGTTTAATCCATGTTGGGCAATCTCTATTAACCCAGTTTCAGTTGCACCTTTTAATTGAGCAAAATAAGAGCCTTCTGTAAAAAACAATTTATCCTCAGAACATGGGATAACTGCTAAACTAATTGGAATTTTATGCCGAACGAAAGTCTCCAATAATTGTTCTTGAAGAGTATCTGGACACAAACGGAAGTCATCAAACCTAAAAACAACGTTTACGGCTTGCACTATAAGACATTGTAACGACAATAGAATAACAAAAATGCACCTTTTCATTTGATTTATAGTTTTTGCATTGACTATCAATCACTAAATCAGAAAAACAGAAAAGGTGTGAACCTTTCCATTCGCGTTCACGGGAAGCCTGAGATGAAACCCGCCAATATCCTCAGAAATTGTTCACACCTAAAAGATGTAAACACTATCTTGAAGATATTGCAGGTTGTTCTCAAGGCTCACACCTTGAACCGCTTTTTTATTCCGACTTTCTTGAAATCAGTTTCTCAGGCTTTTTTCTCGAACGCGAATAATAGCTAATGCTTTGGTTTATAATATGTTAATTAACTTCTCTTCCTATAATTGCTTTAATTCGTTATTTATGAATTCGACAAATTTCTCTTTGGGCGGCAGTTGGAGCAAGTACTTGGAAACAAACAAGTTCTCGTCCATGCCTGCCGTAGCATATTTCACCATTTCAGTGGTGGCGTCCGTACAGAGCAAGATGCCTATCGGGGCATTGTCGCCCTCGGTCATCATCCTGTCGCGATAATACGCCACATACATATTCAGTTGCGCCATGTCGGCATAGTTGAATTTCCTTGTCTTCAACTCCACCAGCACATGGCATTTCAATACTCTGTGATAAAACACCAAATCGACAAAGAAATACTCGTTGTCGATCAAAATCCGTTTCTGTCGGCCTTCGAAGCAAAAGCCTTCGCCCAACTCCAAGATGAAATCCTGGATATGGCTGATTAACAAGGTCTCAAGGTCGCTTTCCTCAACCACATCGGCACTCTTCAGCCCCAAAAAATCAAAGACATACGGTGATTTCACAATGTTTGCCGGTAATGCGACTTCCGATTTCTCGTTAATAAGAGCCATCAGTTTCTCGGGGCTTTTGCTGAGGCCAGCACGTTCATAGCAAAGCGTGTCGATTTGCCGACGCAATTCACGCACGCTCCAGCAGCCTTTTATGGTTTCGATTTCGTAGAACGAGCGTTTTAAAGGGTCGTCGATAGAAAGAATTTCCACGATATGAGAAAACGAAAGAGATTTAAAAATCTTTTCGGCACTTACCCTCGGTAAAGATGGATTATCAGAAACGAGTTGGTCGTTTATAGTTTTTCCAGACAGTGATTGGAAAATTCCATTTTCTTGATAATCATTATGTTGCAATAATCCAGACACTGTCTGGAAAATTGTAACACTATTGATAGACAACAAATATTTCCCTATTTCCCGCTCTAATTCAGGGTATGTCTTATAAAACAACCTACATGAATTCAGCATAGATTTCCCCATACCTTTGATTTGTATGGCTTTAGCCAAGGAAACCAATAGTTTATCCCCATACTTCGCCCTATCCTCGCCGTTTTGCTCGAACTCCACAATCCAATACCCCACCAACCAATTGCGGGCGGTGATGTTTTGGTTGATTGCCCTCATCGCATTGTTCTGCAATGCGCTGTGAGCCACCATGATGTTCGATGTCAGTTGAGGGAAGTCCATCTTCAAATGATATTTCACTGCAAAAATACAATATTTCCCAAAAACCAATCGGCAAAAATGCTTATCTTTCCTCTATAAATCCTTGCCCCAAAGAGCGAGATAGGTCAAAAAGGTGCCAAATTAGGTGGCAGGCGACAATGCGGTAGCAAACCGCCCCGTTGGGACGGACAAGAGAAACAATGAAGTAATTTTCCTCTTCGAGCTTGGTGTCTCAAACTGGGTTCCTATGCCGCATGGAGCGTTAGCCTGTTTGCGAAGACGGGGTGCGACCACCACAAAGATACTGACCTTACAGCATGCGGTATATATCGTTTC
>JAFSJF010000001.1 GCA_017439405.1 Bacteroidales bacterium | reverse complement strand
CACACCCGGCTTGCTCAACAAAGGCGTGTTCTTGCTGATGAAGAGATAATCCTCATGCATATTGTTCAGGTAAGCTCCCGTATTTTTCCCGATGATGCTGTCAATCTCGTTTTGTGTGGTCATGCCACTGGCGATGAGTTGGAGGATGGAGAAATAAGTGCCATAGTCGCGGCCAAACTCCGAAATCAGCAGTTCGGTGCCTTCGGTCAGGAAGGGCGAGTCGGGCGACAAGGCGAAGTTGAGCATTTTTTGCTTGGTCGTGGCACGAGCGTCCATCAGCAAGGCGACATATTTGGCCACGCCGCCCGTGAGCATGTAGAGGCAGAGCAAATCATCGGGATTGTAATCGGGGTTGTGGTCGGCCAAGATGTTCTTCAGTGTCTCGATACTGAACGGCAACAGGCGCAGATGCGAGTCACGGCGACCATAAAGCGGTTGGTCGCTGTGGTCGAAAATGCGCTTCATCATGGAATAGATGGAGCCGCAAAGGATGAGGTTGACATGGGTTTTGTCCTTGTTGCGGTCCCAAATGTCCTGTATCTCGCTCGGAATGGCGGCGTTGATGCCTAACAAGTTCTGAAACTCGTCGATGATGAGCGTATAGTGGTGGCTTTCACCGTATTTCATCAATTCCTTGAAAAGATTGCCGAAGTTTTCCACTTGCCCATACAGTTGCAAGTCGAGCACATTTTGCGCCTGTTGCTGGAACTTTCGGCAAAGCACCTGTTCGTTGTCTTTCGAGACATACAGGTACAGGCAGGCTTTGTTTTCCGCACTTTTCAGTAGTAGAGCGGTCTTACCAATACGTCGTCTTCCAATGAGCGTGGTCATCATAGAGTGGTTGACTGACTGTTGCCAATTCTTTTCAAGTATCTGTAATTCAGCATTCCTATCGTAGAATTTCATACGCTACATCAATTTATTTAATCGTTGTTAATTTAACCGTCATTAAATTAATGACAATTGCAAAGATAGTGTTTTTTTATGAAACAGCACCATCTTACAACTTTTTTCTTCTGAAACCTCATTTTTCCCTACCTTTGCAACCCGAAATCGTAAGATTAAACGGAGTTAAAACAAAAGACGCGAGACTTCGAGACACGGGATGCGAGACTATTTGGTCCTCGCCTCGTGTCCCGAAGTCTCGCAGTCCCGAAGTCAAAAAAGCTATGATTACCCAAGACCAACTTAAAGACGTATGTAAGAGGATTGATGCCTTGAGGAGGTATCTTTGACGTCGAAAGACGTACCATTGAAGCACAAGAATTAGACGAAAAGACACAAGACCCGCAGTTCTGGGCCGACCCGAAGGCCGCCGAAGCCACGATGAAGAAAGTGCGCGAGGTGAAAGGCTGGCTCAATGGCTACAAACAGGCCGAAGACGCAGGCAACGACCTTACCGTGCTCTTCGACTTCGCCAAGGAAGGCGAAGCCACCGAGGAGGAAGTGGACGAGCAGTACAACGCCACGCTCAAAATCATCGAGGATTTGGAGTTCAAGAACATGCTTCAGGAAGAGGCCGACCCGATGAGCGCCGTGCTGAAAATCAACGCGGGCGCGGGTGGCACCGAAGCCCAAGACTGGGCGCAGATGCTCATGCGAATGTATATGCGCTACGCCGAAAACCACAAGTACAAGCTCACCATCTCGAACCTCTTGGAAGCCGACGACGCGGGCATCAAGCAGGTGACGATGAAGATCGAAGGCGACTATGCCTATGGCTACCTGAAAGGCGAAAACGGCGTGCATCGCTTGGTGCGCGTCAGTCCCTACAACGCCCAAGGCAAACGTATGACGT